>NZ_JAHDIG010000061.1 GCF_020630935.1 Bernardetia sp. | reverse complement strand
TTATATCTCACATTGTAGCCTCCATATATTTTGACACCATCTTTCAATACAAAGCCACCATTAGGAGCTATATAAGTACCTTTATCTATACGAATAACATCTCCAAAGTTTGCATTTGTGAGAGCTGTACTTAGGTCGTGATAGGCATCTGCCCATGTATGTCCAGTATTATTTCCCTGTGAATCATTATCTACATAAATGATAGCAGCTTGTGAATAAGAGACGAATAGGAAAAATAAAAGTGATAAGTAAATTCTTTTTTGATTCATTATTTTATAAAAAGTAAAAGTTGTAAAAACCTCATCTCATTTTTAGATGAGATGTAATAAATAAAGATTTATATTTTGAGTAAAATTATAGGTAGTCTGAGAGGCGAACCGTAGTTCCACACATACTGCTTTCTATCTCAAAAAGAAAGTCATCTTTTGTTCCTTTAGAGGCTGTATAGACTTTTTTTCCTGTGTTACAGCTTACACTCGTGGAACTTCCATTATTGAGCGTTACGTAACCAGAACCTGTGTAAATACTGAGTTTACTACCAGTATCGTTTAAAATTTTGAAAGACCCTTTTGGAGCAAATGTTTCAGAGCCTTTACTAGTATTGTTGCTTGTAGGCGAAGTAAAACTTATAAGTGAAACAGAGGCTAAAAAGGCTAATGATAAAAATACATTTTTCATAACTAGAATTAATTTAGGTTTAAAATAAAATATATAGGTTTACTTACATTTTTCTATGAAGTCAAAAAGAGCTTGTCCATTTGTATCCACTAGAAGTTGACTAAATTCAGATGATTTGTAAGAACTTTTGAGTTTATTTATAACACAAAGTGATAATTTATCTAATTCGCTTTGTGAAAGTTTGCCTTGATATTTATGCTCAGCAGCAGCAAGAATTATGTTTTTTGTGTAGTCTATATCTTTTTTAGCCCAACCGTTAGCATCCATAACGGTAGATGGATCATATAATGGAACGACTTCAACAATTAAATTGACATCATATAAATATTCAGATACACTAATAATTATTCCGTCTAAGCAATTTCTTTCTACTTTGCAAATAGTATTTTTTATGTCCTTTATATATCTGCACCAGCCTTTGCTATCAAAGTCGTTATAAGCTCTTTCACCTGTTATTCCCACACGGTAATTATAATAAGAGTTGGGAGACAAATAACTTTTAGCTAAATTATTTAGACCGTTACCTTGTAAAATTGCTTTTTTTGATAGCTTTTGAAGGTCTTCTAATAAGTTGCCTTTGAATGCTTTTCCTCCTTCTTCTATTGGTGTTATTCTATACACATATCCTACTAACATTCCATTTGTAGATACTCTAACTGTCGGAGAGGTATTTTTTATATACTTACTGAAGTACTCTCCAAAAACAAAGTTTGTATCATTAATAACATTTTCTTGTTTAGGCTGACTTGAATTAATTTGTTTAGAATTATCTAAATCAAGAGAGAACAACAAAAGCAAGAATAAACTAATTATTTTCATTGTTATTCGTATAATGGTTATAAAATTTTTAAAAAAAATCCCCCCAAAATTCAGAGGGATTTTAAATATCGCTACTACTACTACGTGTTGCGAACTACCTTAAATATTTTTTGAATTATTGAATGGTAACAGTTCCTCCACAATGCTGATCTGCTCCTACAATCAGTCCTCCATTACAATAGGATATGTCCATATCACATTTAAAACTTGCAGAACCACCAGCACTAATAGAGCGAGAGCCTCCTGAATGAGACACACAAATGCTTTGAGTACCTGTGTTTTTTATAACCACTTCACTTTTTGCACTCTCTGCTCTAGCTGCATCTGCTAATCTGTTGTTTTCCACAATTCTTCTATACTCTTCAGAGTTGAAGTATTCCTCTCTATCTTTTCTTACAAATTTTGCCCAAGCATCTCGTTTTAGTTTCATTCCCTCTATGTAGATTTTACCTTCTTTAGAATTTGCCCACGCTGCTTCCACTTTTTTCTGCTTGGCTGCTGCTGCTTTCATATAAGCCTCCAGCTTTCCAATCGCATCTTCACTTACCAACTTTTTAGTTGCAGCATCTCCTCCAGAAGTAGCCATATCTTTCATTGCTTTGAGTTTGTCTTTCAATGACATCTTCTTTTTCTTTCCTCCAGTCTCTTCTTCTGCTCCTGCTTCTTTTCCATATCCTTTAGGTACAGAGACGCTCCAAACCCAATACTTTTCAGGACCATAATATTGTGTTAGGTTATAAATAAGTCCATCTAAAAAAACAAGGCGAGACTCATTCATCCCTGTTCTTACTTTTGAAGGAATATAGCCTATTGTTTCTTTGGTTTGTTTGTTTCCTTCATAAATAGCAGGTCTGTAAGCAAGTGGAAAAGCCATATTATCTGGAAGATACAAAGAAGCATCTCGGCTATCTATCTCTACCATTAATTGAAAATGTTTGTTAGGAAGAGTTTTTTCTGCTGACTTTTCTGTGATTTTATTGGCATAGCTCTGTCTAGCGAATGAATAGCCATTTTCATTCTGGTTTACTCTATAAGTTACATATTCTTGATTAGGGTCTATGCCTGCAAGGGCTTCGCTCTGACTTTTGACATTTTCCTCTGCTGCTTTAAAAGCAAAAAGACCTAACACAATAGTCATAATGACTGATACAACTAAATATTTCATTTGCGTAATAGTTATAATTAAAATGAAAAATAATTTTTTGATGTGATTGCTCTAATTTTTTTAGCTACACGTAGTTTGATATAAATGAAATTGATTTTCTCAGAAGAAGCTACTTAAGCTATCTTAGTGAGCTTTTCATCAATTACTTATCACAAAGAAACAGGCTAAAAGGCAGAAAAAATTAGCACTTCAACAAGCGTGTAGGTTTTCTATACGAAGTGTGGGATTTTATTTACGAAGCTAGTCAGCACGTTGTTAAAAACAAAGGAGATTACACCAACACCAATAATTATATTTGGCGCAGTCGTTCTATGAGGGTGTCTTTTCTTCTGATAGCGATAGGCAGAGTACTTCCGTCTTTTAAGTAAACTGTACCTCCATCTTTTTTATCTAAAAAATCGAAGTAGGTAAGATTGATCAGGTGAGAACGATGTACTCTATAAAAAATACTCTCAGGGAGCATTTCCTCTATAACCTTGATAGATTTTGAAATAGTAATGTGTTTGCCTTCCTTTAAAAAGAAAGAAGTATAGCTGCGCTCTGCCTCACATCGAACAATATCTTCTATCGCTACCAAATATATTTTCTCTGCATCTGAAAGAACAATTTTCTGATTCTGATAGTCTTTTCCATAGGTTTGTACATTTTCTATGTTTTGCCTCAGTACTTCTATTTTATCGTTCATAAACTGCTTGCTCAGTTGTTCTGTATTTTCGAAGGCTTTTTTCAGAGCAGTTTTTAGTTCATTTACATTGATAGGCTTTACCAAATAATCTAAAGCACTATGTTTTATGGCTTGTAGCGCATAATGATTGTGTGCTGTGGCAAAAACTACACTTCCATCAAAACGTTCTTTTTGATTTTCTTGATTCCATTTTTGAAGAATATCAAAGCCTTTTCCATCAGGCAATTCTACATCTAAGAGAAGTAAATCTGGTTGAATATTTCGTAAAAACTCTAAAGCTCCTTTTACAGTATCAACCGTACCAACAATGTTGTAGCTTGGGTCTAGTGTAGGAATCACTTGTAGTAAAAATCGGCTTATAGTAGGGTTGTCTTCTACGATGAAAATATTCATTATGTCTTTAAAGAGTTTGTATTAGGGAATACTATGACTAGACAAAATTTGAGTAAAATTTGTTTAAAAGCAAATAATTCAGCCTATTCTTATCAAATTTTTAGAGTAAAGACAACTTCTGTTCCTGTTGGATTCTGTTCTTCGTCTTGATGGTCTATGATATGATAATCGAAGGCATCTTTCATAAGTTTCTTTCTATCGTTAGTAATCTCTAAGGCTCTTGAAACGTGATTTTTCCTACGTTCTTTACTTCTTCCTGCTCCGTTGTCTCTAACAGATATTTCTAAAGTATCAAGGCTTTTTTCTATGACTTTAATAGTTATTTTTTTCTCTCCTTTTACAGACTTTCGAAGTCCGTGTTCGATAGCATTCTCTACAAAAGGTTGTAATACCATACTCGGAATCATAATATCTTCCACTTCTATATCGTCTGATTCAAGGATAATTTCATAGTCAAAGTCTAGACTAAGTTGCTCTAAAGATAGATAGGTTTCCAAAAATTCTATCTCCTTTTCAAGTGAGTTTTTTTCTTTGTTAGATTCTTCTAAAACTGTTCTCATAAGTGTAGAAAAACCTGCAATATATTCTATAGCTTCGCCTTCTCTTTTCTCATAGAGCAGAGTTTGAAGTGCTGAAAGAACATTAAAAAAGAAATGAGGGTTGAGCTGCGCTCTTCTCCAACGTAGTTTTGCTTGCTCTTTTTCATACTTTTCTATAATATTTTTCTGTCTGAAGAATACCCAAACTACCACCAAAACAGCCAACGCCACCACTACCAAAACAGCAATAGTATAATATGAATTTCTAACTTCTAATTCTTGAATTTTATTTTGCTGAGTTAGCGTTGTGATTTGCTGTTCCTTTTTTTCTGTTTCGTATTGGGTTTGGAGTTCATTTATTTTTTCTACAGTTTGTTCGTTCAAAATGGATTTCCTTAACTCTGAATGTATTTTGTAACTTTTATAGGCTTCTTCAAAATTACCTCTCTGCTCTTCAATCACAGAGATAGCAAGGTTGAAGTCCATGACATACATTTTTAATTCACTTTTTTTTGCTTTCTCTAAACCTTGCCTTGCTTTTTGTATTGCCAAATCATACTCTTTGAATTTTATATATGTTTTTGTTGCTTGAAAGTAATTTAATACTACACCTTCTATATCGTTATTCTCTATATCTATTCTCTTTGATTTCTCTAAGTAAAGTATCGTATTTTCTAAATCATTAGACTTCATATAATAATCTGCTAACTCAAAATATACAAACCCTAAACTTTTTTTGTTCTGGTGTTCTTTAGCTAATTTCAAAGCATAATTCAAATATTTTAGACTTTCTTTTGGCAGTTCTTTTTTTGAGTATATCCCTGATAAATATACATTGCTATATACAATATAAGAAGTGTCCTGTGCTCTTTGACTTGCTTTTATACTTTGTTTGTAACAGTCTTCTGCTTTATCATATTTTTTTTCTAATTCATATATATAACCTAGATTAAATAATCCAGTACCTTCTCCTCTATAAAAATCATTTTTTTGAGCGTGTTTTACTGCCTTTACATAATACTCTGTCGCTTTTTCTATTTTTCCAACTCTTTCATAGCTTCTTCCTAAAGTATTATAAATTTCAAATTGTACATTTACTTTAGTTTTTTTTTCTAAATAATTTACTTTTTTCTCTGCTGTTATGAGACTGTTTATAGCCGAATCCATTTCTCCATTTTTCGAAAGATACTTACCTTTAGAAAGATATAATTTAGCTGTATTGTGTTTTATAGTATCCAACTCACTTATCTTTATAGCTTTGTTAATATATTTTAATACTTCGGAATACTTATTCATCTTTTCATAGTAAAGAGCTTTTCCAAACCAAGCCCACACCTGTCCTTTTTTGTATTTTTTCTTTTCTGATAGTTGAAGTAATTTTTCTGATTTTTCTAAAGCTTTTTCTGGCTTCGTTTCATATAAATCCTCTACAAACCTATTTTGAATATCGATTTCTGCAAGAGAAATATCTTCACTTTGAGAATAACAAAGTACAGGCATAAAGCATAAAAAGATAGATATATACAGAGTTTTATTTAAAGGCATAGATTTGATTATTTTGTGGAATATGATTTTTTCACTTATCATTTTTAATATAAAAAAACACAAAATGTATAAACATACAAAAGCTTCTATTTGCAAAAAACAAAATAGAAGCTTAGTAGAATAGATATAACTTTTCAAATTAGAACATTATTCTAATTTAAGAAGTTATATTCTATGTTTTGATTACTTTTGATAGCCTAAAAAGCAAAATTAGCTAAGGGCCAAAAGTCTGCACCATTTAGAGGATGACCATATGAATAATTTACTGAGTCCTCTGATTCTGAACCACCTTTAATTTTCACCTACTGCTTCGTACTTAAAACTGATGTATTGTTTAATGATTTTAAGACATTGATTTTGCTTTCTTTAGTCTTTTTCATATTTTTTATTTTTTTTATTTTGAATAAAATTAGATTATAAATCTATATAGTTTTTTTTAAACCCACAAATATTTTTTCATAAAACGCCATTCTTGCTATCCAATTTCAGACGTACAAAACATTTTCCATACACTCTTAATTAAAAGGGTATTCATTTTTTAAACTCAACTAAAACTATTTTTTATGTCAAAATCTATTTTGCCTAATATTACAAAACGTTGGAGTCCAAGAGCTTTTTCTTCAAAATCTATTTCTGAAGAAGACTTAGACTTACTCTTCAAAGCAGCAGGAAAGGCAGCTTCTAGTTATAATGAACAGCCTTGGCGATTTGTCTATGCACACAGAGAAGATACTCAAAACTTCAATTTACTTCTTGAATGTTTAACTGAATTTAATCAAAAATGGGCAAAAAATGCTGCCGTTTTGGTAGCAACAGTAGCCAAAAAGAGCTTCTCAAACAATGGTAAACCCAACGCACACTCGTGGCACGACATCGGATTAGCTATGGGAAATTTAAGCCTTCAAGCCACTTCAATGGATATTTATTTGCATCACATGGCAGGTTATGATAAAGAGAAAACTATAGAAAGTCTGAATATTAGAGCCGATTACGAGCCTGTTACTTTTGTGGCGATAGGGTATTTAGGAGACAAAGAACAACTCCCAGATAACTTGAAAGAGCAAGAAACACCAGAATCTCCTAGAAAAGATGTAGATGAAATTACTTTTGTAGGACAAATGGGAAAGTAATCTTAAAAAAATCTGACTAACAAAAATCCACTAAGTAGAATTAAAGCCTACTTAGTGGATTTTCGAATTTTGAAGATAAATATATTGAATTATTTGATTTTAGTTAATTTTCCTTCTTTGTTTTCAAAATGATAGTCTATTTCTATGAAATGTGCTTCTCCTTCCTTTACTTTTGTGATTATTTTTGTAATATATTCACTTCTTTCTTGTAAAAATATGAAGCCATTAAAATTAATAATTTCATAATTAATTATTGCTTCAAAATCTTTATTGTCTTGATATGTTATTCTGTATTTATTAGCACCTTCAAAAGATTGAATAAAAGTCTCATCTGCCATTACAGAATCTACTTCATAATTTAGTTTAACATAAGAATATACATTTTCCCTACCATAGCTTATAGTTAGTGAATCTTCTGAGTGAATAGTCATAACTCCTCTATTTCCAAATTTATGTTTTTTTCCTTCTAAAGCAGTTAGGTACAATGTGTCTTCAATAGTAATTATCTCAGATATATAAAATCTTGAATCTCCTGCTATTTTTTTCTTCAATATATGTTCAATTTCCAAGCTATAAAACGTATTAGAATCAGCACTGTATAAAAAATACAGTACCTTATTCCACTCAAGGAATTTACCTAAAGAATCATAAACTCCTTTTGTTCTCCATAATTTACCTGTTTCAATGGTTTGCCCAAAGCTTATGGTTGAGACGGTCAGGAATAGAGCTGTTATCCAATATTTCATCTATATAGTTCACAAATAAATTTGATGTTTATTCTACTAAAATAACTTTGCAAAATACATTATCTAGGTGTAAAAAATCTTTATCTGTGGTCAGTAGGGAGGCTTCTATTGCACTAGCTGTAGCAGCAATCCAAATATCATTTTTACCCATATTTCTTGCTGACATGCCTTTAGGTAATGGCAAATTTTCTAGTTTGCCTTGACTATAAGCATCAATTATAGCATAATTTTGTAACAACTTATCATCTATATTTCCAGATGTATTTATAATTTCTAGCTTAGATAGAAATTCTGATAGTTTAATGATTTTCTTCTCTTTCCATCCTAGCTTTAAGCTAATTGCTAATATTTCAGCCACAGAAGCAAAGCTAACATAAGTTTCATTTTTGGGAAAGTCAAAAGGTTCAAAGGTCATATCTACATACTCCCATGTAGGAGAACTCCTAACGATATGAATCAAAATATTTGTATCAATTACGTATTTCATTATTTATTTTGTTATCATAGCTAAAAGTTCTTCTGTTGTTTCTTCTCCCTCCCAACAGCCTACAATTTCGTTTTTATCTACTGGCGTGTAAATATAAGAAGGCGACAAAATTTGTTCTACTGTTTTGGTTTTGAAACTTCCTTTCCAATTTTCAAAAGGATTTTCAAATGTGTTTTGCTTGCTTTCTCTACTCTTCTCTTCTTTTATAATTTCTTGAAAAGCAGCATACAAACGGCTAAGTAATTTCTGATTACTCAACTTTATTATATCTACCAATAGTTGTTCTTTGATGGTCATTACTTTCTATTTTTTATAAAATTATCTCTTCTACAAGATACGGAGAAAACAGGAAAAAGATTGAGCCAAACAATCTAAAACAGCTGTCTCCAATGTTAAAGCTATCATTGAAGTCTAATTTTCAAATCTTGTATAGCTCCCATGCTTTTTATTTTTATTTGTCTTATTCTTAATATATATAATGATTTATCAATCCACCAAAATCCCTTTCAAATCCACAGGCAAGACTTTTGAAACACCAATTTCTGGCATTGTAACCCCATAGACTACATCTGTACTTACCATTGTGCGCTTGTTGTGCGTAACGATGATAAACTGTACTTCTTCTGCAAACTTCTTGATGATACGATTAAATTTATCAATATTGGCATCATCTAAAGGCGCATCTACTTCGTCAAAAATACAGAATGGCGCAGGACGCAGCAGATAAAGAGCAAACAAAAGAGCGACGGCAGTAAGCGTTTTTTCTCCCCCTGAAAGCTGCTTTATCGTCAGAGGTCGCTTTCCTTTAGGTTGTGCAATAATTTCAATTTTGGATTCTAATGGGTCTTCTGGATTGGAAAGCACCAAATCGCAGTTGTCTTCTTCTGAAAAGAGCGAACGGAAAACACGAATAAAATTCTTCCTAATCTGATTAAAGGCATCCAAAAAGGCTGTTTTGGCAGCTTCATCTAGCTCTGCAATGGTATCTTCCAAGAGTTTTTGAGCATCGAAAAGGTCGCTGCGTTGTTCGGTAATGAAGTCGTGGCGTTCTTTTATTTCGTCGTAGGCTTCTTTGGCTGTGGCATTGATTGTTCCGATGCGTTGCAAACGACGTTTGGCTGCTTCAATTTCATCGATGAGCGTTTCATCTGAAAACTCATCTTCTTCGGTTTGGGTTTCTAAAAGCTCATCAGTCAGTTCGATTTCAAATTCTGCCGAAAGGCGTTCTCTTGTGGCTGTCAGTTTGAGTTTGGTTTCGTTGAGTTTATTTTGAAAAGACATTGTACGAGTGTCGCAGTTTTCACGCTGACGTTGTAATTCCTTAATTACTTTCTCCACTCTTGTAATCTCTTCACGCAAACGATAAAACTGACTTTCAATTTCTCCCAAATCTGCTTGCAAGTCGCCTTTAATTTCCTCTAAAGAAGTTATTTCTTCAATCTGAGAAGCTATTTTTTCTTTAAGCTGACTTACTTCCTCTGCAATTTCTTGAAGTTGTTGTTGGCTTTGTGTGATGCGTTCCTTTCCAGTTAGGAGCGAAGTTTCCTTAAATTTTATTTCTTGTTTGAGGTTTTCCAGTTTGTTTTCAAACTGAATAAAACTCATAGTTGATTCTTGCAACTCTTCCGAAATCTCTGAGAAACGCTCATTTTGAATAGAATAGTTTTCATTCAAATCGTAATAAGCTCTTTCAGCTTGTGTTACTTGCTCTTTTTTCTGACTGATTTGAGGTTTTAGTTTTTCAATTTGTTCTGCCAAAATACTCAAACGCTCTTGTGCAGCCTCTTTGCGCTCTTCGCTGCGTCTAACGTTTTCTTGCATCTGTTCAGCTCTAGCTTGCAATGAAATTTTTTGCTGTGAAACGTGATTAGTTTCATTTTTTAGCGTGCGTAACTCTTCAAATTTAGACTGTTCTTGTAGGTTTTCTATCTGAACTAAAAACTCATTTCTCTGATTTTCTAGTTCTGAAATTTCAATTTCAAGATTTTGTAGCGATTTCCCAAGTTCTTCCAAACGCTGCTTTCTACCTAGTTGGGAGTTTTGATTTGCATTTTCTTTGCCTTTACCTCCTGTCCAGTTTCCTCCATTTCGTGCTACAAATTCTCCATTTTTGAGGGCAATCGTAAAGCCTTCAACATCATTAGAGTTGTCGTTTTCACTAAAATAAACGTTGTGAAATAACGAATAGGCTAGTTTTTTGTATTTCTCATCAAACTCTATAACAGCCAGTGCAGCCACAGCACCATCAATCGGAGGAAGACTTGGAATGATGTTTTCCAGTTTTTCTAAGATGAAAAAATTAGCTTTTCCTTTCTCATTTTCTGAAAGCAAAGTCATTGCATTTCGTGCTTCGGCTTCCGTCTGAACGACATAAAAATTCAAATACGGTTCTAATACTGCCAAAAGTGCCTCATCATAATCGTCTTTTGCTGTAAAAATATCAGCTAAAAGAACTGCATTTTCCGACCAAGATGTTGTGTCTTTTCCTAAAAACTTTAATGCACTAGAAAAGCCTTCCATATTCTCAACGAGCGATTTGGTAAGGTTGTATTCTGCCTTTAGACTGCTTTCCTCTCGCTGTTTTGTTCCGATTTGTTCTTTCAGCGATTCAATTTGAGAAGTGAGCGAAGATATTTTTTGTGTACGCTCGGCTTCACTATTTTCTAATTCTGAAATTTCATTGTTTCTAGCCTTTAAATCGTTTTCAATTTCTGCTACTTTTTTGAGAGTAGATTGCAACTGATCGGCTTGTCCAGAAAAATCTAATGCCATTTGTTCACTCTCTTGCTTTGAGCCACTTTGCTGATTTTCTTTGAGCTCTACCTCTTTTTGAAGAATTAGAATATCGTTTTGCAGCATTTTGAATTTTTCTTGTGCTGCTTGCATTGCTGCTCTTAGGTTTTCCGTTTTTACTTTTTCCTCAGCATGCGACTTTTTAAAATCTTCCAAAACAGTTTGTGTTTCCAAAAACTGTTTTTCTTGACTTGCCAAGTTTTGCTGCAAACTTTCTAGGCTTTGTCCTGCTTGCTTTGTTCCAGATTCGTCTTCTAAAAGTTGCTCTTCAATCTGCTGACGGTTT
This sequence comes from Bernardetia sp., assembly GCF_020630935.1. Taxonomy (NCBI): domain Bacteria; kingdom Pseudomonadati; phylum Bacteroidota; class Cytophagia; order Cytophagales; family Bernardetiaceae; genus Bernardetia; species Bernardetia sp. Next base: position 18,390 of record NZ_JAHDIG010000061.1, on the reverse strand, counting down.
CTACTCAAAAACTGTGTTCTATCCTCATTCCTAACTTTTTCGTTTTGAAGATGATTTATTTTGTCAATCTGTGAAGACAAATAACGCTTTTTCTCTGAAATTACTTTTTCTTGCTCAGTAGCTGTATTTTTTTGGTCTTCAATGGACTTTTCTAGGTTTTCCTGCTCTTGTGTGAGTGTTTCTTTTTGTTGTAAAATCTCATTGATTTGACTGTTGAGTTCTACAAAATCGTCAGAGTTTGATTTTACTTGACGTTTGGCTAAGGCAACACTAAATTTTTCGTAGGCTTCTTTAGTTGAAAAATACTTTTCAGCTTGTTTGGCTTGGCGTTCCAAACCCTTCATGTTTTTTTCTATCTCATGCATCAAATCCTCTACACGCTCCAAATCTGATAATGTTGCTTCTAATTTTGCCAAAGTTTCTTTTTTGCGCTGTTTGAACTGTGCCACGCCAGCAGCCTCTTCAAACATCACTTTTCTTGCATTTTCTCTATCTGTCAGAATATCATCGACCATTTTTAGTTCAATGATGGCATACGAATTAGACGTTGCACCTGTGTTCATCAAAAGATTGGTAATATCTTTTCTTCGGCATGCAGTTCCATTCAAGAAATATTCACTAGAACCAGAGCGAGTATAACGCCTCGTAATACAGACCTCCTTGTATTCTGCTGGCAAAAGCTGTTTTGTATTTTCAAAAAATAACGAAACTTCGGCAGCATCAGCAGCCTTTCTCTTAGCAGTTCCATTAAAAATAATATTAGACATTTTATCCGAACGCAAATGGCGTGTACGATGCTCGCCCAACACCCAACGCATGGCATCAATGATATTTGATTTTCCACAACCGTTTGGTCCTACCACTCCTGTAATTCCTTCGTCGAAACGAACAACTACTTTATCTCCAAAACTTTTAAATCCTTTTATTTCTAATCTTAGAAGCTGCATATATTTTATTGAATCTTGTCAGAGGCAAGCCTTTTGACCTACATAAAGGCATTTTTATATAAAAATGATTTCTTAGCCATGGTAAAATTACGAAAAAATACCTTTCCAACTATTCAAAATGAATAATTAGAAAGGTATTTGAATTTTGCACAAAACAATGTATTCAATTAGATTTTATCAATTGCTTCAGCTAGTTTTCTATCCTTTTCTGTAACAATATTTCCCTCATCATGTGTAGTAAGGGCAATTTCTACTGTGTTATACACATTGCTCCAGTTAGGATGATGTCCTTGCTGCTCAGCTAAAAAAGCGACACGAGTCATGAATGCAAAGGCTTCTTGAAAGTCATTGAATTCGAAAGTTTTTTTAAGTTGGTTGTCTTGTTCTTTCCACATAAAAATAAATTGAGATATTTTGAAGGTAGATTTTAGAGTATTGCCTAATTTTATTTTGAACTAAGTGAAGCAATAATCATTTTCAAAATACTTCTTGTTCTTGGCGACCACCACTGTTTTAGCATGGGTTCTAGAATTTCGTCTAAGTTATCGAAGTTCATTCCTTCTAGCATTCCACCACGCAGATTTGCCTTACTGATAGACCAAGTTTCGCCATCAAAGTTGGTGTAATCTTCCATTTTCTCTTCTGCTTGTTTCAATACTTTATCAGCAGAAACCACTTCATCGACAAGTCCAATGCGTTTTGCATCGCTTGGTGTCATGAGTTTTCCTTCCAAAAGATATTGATAAGCTGTCTTGTTTCCTATCCAAAATGCATATAAATCAAAAATTACTTTTGGTACAACAATTCCGACAGGAATCTCATTCAGACCAATCAAATACTTCTCTCCTTCTGCCATAATGCGATAATCTGCACAAACTGCCAATACGCATCCACCTGCTGGGCTGTGTCCTGTAATGGCTGCTACGAGTGGTTTTGGAAATGAAGCTACTACTTTTGTCATTTTCATAAAAGCAATCCAAAATTCTCTTACTTCTTCTTCATTCATTGCATAAAGTTGCTTCAAATCTAGTCCAGAAGAAAAGAAATGTTCTTTTCCTGTCATAATTACGCCACTTACTTCTTCATCTTGGGTAGCTTGCTCAAAAAAGTTATGCAAATCGCTAATCATTTGGCGATTAATAGGATTGGCTTTTCCTCTGTTGAGTTGAAGGGTAACAATATTTTCTTTTGTTGTTACAGTTAGTGTCTCAAAATTTGTTTGTACTGTTGTCATACTATATTTAATCTGCGAATAAATGTTTTTTTACTTTTTCATTAGAATTGGTAATACTACTAAAAAAAACGCATAAATAGAAATTCGGCTTGCATACCTATTATCTCATATTTATATCTGCTAAAGACAATAAGTCTGTAAATGCTATGATAGCAAAAATGCTACTTACAATACAAAAAACAAAAAGTAACATCAGTGTAAGAATTTTAATAATTATACTTTTGTTTTCAGCAAAATAATGTCCCATAAATCCTAAAAGCATTCCAAAAATACCTAAAGCAATCGTTAAGAGTGGTATAGAGTCTCTGTACTCATCTATTTTCAAACCTACATTCGCCAAAATGCCAAATGGAATGAGTAGTGTCAAGATTTTGAAAAGTTTTGAGGTATTGATTTTTTGCTTTTCTTTCATTATTCAGGTATGTTTTGTTAAAATATCTTTTGCCCAAGTTACGATTTCTTTAAAGGCTTTCATAGTAAATCCATGCCCTTCTTCTGCCCATGTTTTTGTAATTATTTCTTTGTCTTCTCGCTTGTCTTTTTCCATAAAAACAAGTGTTCTTTTTGGGTCTATTTGTTTGTCTTCTTCTCCTAGAGCTACTATGCAAAGTGGGCTTTCCAACTTTGACATATTTTTGGGTTTAGTTTTGTTTTTTCCTCTCAAAGAAACTGCTGGGTTTAATAAAAGACAAGGCAAAGCTAATTCTTCACTCAACCAAAATCCTAAAAAGCCACCGTGCGAAGAACCTACTAAAAACGTTATTTCATTTTTTAGGCAATATTCTTTCAAAATATCAAAACTATCTTGATTATATTTTAGATGAAGTGCGTACATTTCAAAGCCATAACTTTCCAAAAGTTTAATTTTTTCTTGATTAGGACTTGCTCCCATTCCATGTAACCAAAGTGTTTTCATCGTTGTAAGGTTAGTTTTTTTAAATTATTATAAAAACTATTTTTATCAGCATTGTCTGGTAAGCCAGAAACTTGCCCATCTCCAAGTTCTATGATTATCCATTCCCCATCTGTTTTTTGAGCAATATCCATAGTAAAGAAATTACTTTCTATCGTTTTAGCAACTTGTAAAAACTTATCTAATTCTATGTCTATTTTTCCATACTCTACTTCATCCCAGTAATTAAAATAAGCAACTAAACTCTGATGAAAGAAAAACAAACGCAATTCTTTTGTGAGAGGCAAACTACTCTTAGAGTGTTTTGTAAGAAACTCTAATTGTTCAAATTTACGAAGTACCAAACCTTCATTTAATTGATTTCCTCTTAGTTCTACGAACTTCTCTACTATTTTTTTTACACTGTCTTTATCTTTTGGGTTAGTAATAAAACAGGCTTCCTTCCAATAATATTTTTCTGATTTAACATAATCTTTCAAGATAATCTGATTTTCTCCAAAATCATTTAGTAGCTCATAAATTTCATCAAAATCTACAGCTTTATCTAGCTTTATCCACTTAGAAAAAGGAGTAATACTTTCAATCTTATAATAAGAATTAGGCAGGTAATGACAATGCTCATACTCTGTTGGAGTATTGATGAGCATAATATTTTTTTCTAGTAGTTCATTATAGAGCAAAGCATACATTTTAGGTTTCATCATCCATCCTCTATAAAAAGCTAACTCTTTTTTTGTTTGAGTAGGAATAAAACGAATAGCAGATTTTGCATTTCCTTCCATTAGCTTTTCAAAACTTAAAAGATAGGTTTCAAAACCGACTTCTTTAGCCGTTTGTTCTTCATCTTGATAATCTTCATCAACTATTTTTGGGTCAATAACATTATCACAATATAAAATTTTCATAGTTACTATTTTAATCAAAAAAAAAATCGTATTCCACAGCATTGCAGAATACGACAAAATGTACTTTAAAAATATGTATTTTACATATTATCTATCATTCTTTCCATTTTAGAAGTTCCACAGGTCAATCCTTTTCGTTTACAAAACTCTGTTATTTTATTTCTATGTGTTGCAAAAACAGCCTTCTTTACTTTGCAGTAGTTTTGTGGGTCAGTTGCTCTTGAAAAAGCATATTTAGCAAACAAAACTTGCTCGTCTGGAAAATTGATAACTTCTATAATATCTTTTATTTGAGCTACACTAAGGCATCTTTTATTAGCTAAACGCTTTGCACGCTCAAGTTTATCGCTTGCCATGTGTCCTTCATAAATGTACTCTGTTATTTTTTCAAATTCGGCATCGTTTAACGTAGGATTCGTACAAGTAGATTCGATAGTTGTATTTATTTCATCTTCTGTACTTTCTTCTTCAAGAATAATCTCTAGCTCGTCTGTACTAGCTTCTATTTCATCAACAAGGTCTTCCAAAACTGATTCTAATTCTTTTGTATCAATCTTAATGGTTTGTTTTGGTAAATCGCCCCCTTCTATCTTAATTCTTGCTTGAGAACCTTTATCATTTTCATAGATAGCTTCTAGTTTTTCTTTCTCTGCTTCATCTTTCAAATAGGCTTTTACTTTATCAAAATCATATCTATCTACGGTTCTACCATACGCAAAACGAGCAAATTCGAACCTATCATCTTCTGGAATATAGTCAATCATAGAAACTACTTGATAGATATTCAAACAAGCATTTTTTTCTTTGATTTGGTCTCTTACAACGTCTAGTTTATTAGAAGCAAACCACGTATCGTCTACCTCTTCTAAAACACTATCTAAACCAGCATTTGTCATGATGTAATCACAACCCAATTCAGATTTGAGAATAGCTGCATTTGCCTCTTCTAAGGCTTGACTAAATTTTTGTCCATCAAAATCAATGGTTAATTCTTCTCCATTTTTACTTGTTCGGATAGTGCAAGAAAAGATAGATAAAGAAAGTAGAAAGAAAAACAACAGATAAGTTTTCATAGTAAGTATTTAAATTAGATATTCTGTTTTCCGAAAAAAATAGCATCTTTTCAAGAAAAGCAGCACGCTAAAAAAGTAGTGTTAGTCAAGCTAACGTAAAAAATAAATTTATGGTTAGTTATTTTCTAGGAAAAAGAAAATTTTCTTTGGAAGTGGAAAAACTTAACTTTTTTATTGACTCATCACTTTATTTTTACTTTTTTCAACAAAAAATGAATGGCAGCAATTTTTTTTCTTAAAATAGAAGTGCTTTAAATATCAAAATATTGCATCTTTCCTGTTCCAAACAACCTATTAATGCAAGAATGATATTGTAGTGTCCTCTAATCTAAGTTTAAGCTAAAAATATAGGCTTTATTTTTGTGAAATTATTGTTAAAGAAACAAAACTATCTGTTAATCAGATAGTTACACTCTTTAAAATTATCTGATTTTATATAAAAATTGATTTTATACCATTTTTAAACTGGTGCTTATAATATGAAAATTCGAATAGCTTTTATATATTTTTTTACGCTTGTAGGGTTTTATAGTGTTAAGGCACAAAATCCTATGTTTTCTGGAAATTACTTGTGGAACTGGACAAGTGTAAACTCTGCTGCTTTAGGAACTCAAAACGCATTAGACATCAGAACAAATTATCGCAGACAGTGGAGTGGAATAGAAGGCGCACCTAGTAGCTTTGCATTTTTAGCCCAAACTCCTCTCTCACAAGGGAATAATGTTGTTTTAAACACCAATTATCATGCAGTAGGTTTGGAAGCCTATCACAATATGGCTGGGCTTTGGAGTGAAACAGGACTGTATGCTCGTTATGCTTATCATTTGACTTTATCGCAGCGTGATGAGTGGGATGCTAATTCTAGACTTCGAATGTCTTTTGGGGCATCTTTTGGTCTAAAAACCATTGGTTTTGATGCTTCAAAAGCGACATTATACCATCCTAATGATAATGCTATTCAGAATAATCAGCAAAGCACTATACCTGATGCAAATATTGGAATTTGGCTACACGACGACCATTTTTTTGGTGGTTTTGAAGTACGCCAACTTTTTGAAAATAATGTAAATATCGGACAAAACAATAACTTGGAACGTTATTATTTAGTTTCTGGAGGTTTGAATATCAATGTTAGTGAGCATTTTATTTTCTCTCCCTCTATTTTGATGCACGTTAGCAAAACAACAGACCTCAACTGGGACTTGAATGCAAAATTTGCTTATAATGAACTCATTTGGACAGCCATAAACTATCGCCACCAAAGAGCTATTCAAACTTTTCTAGGAACTCGTATTACGTCTTGGCTAGATATTGCTTACTCTTATGAATTTTCTAACTTAAATAATAACAACGAAAATAATATTAATTCTTTAGGAACAACAAATGAAATTCTTTTGGGTATTCGTCTTTTTGGACAAACAGACTCAGAAACAAAAAGAAATTCCATTTTTTAGTTTTATACTTTTTTCAAATTACTGTCATGCAAAAATATATACGTCCCCTTCTTTTTATACTTATCTTATATAGTTGTATTTTGTCTTTCAGTTTTGGTCAGCAGAATATAGTTACTAATGATTCTTTGGTTTTGGTAGAACTCTACCAAACAACGAATGGAAGAAACTGGTCAAACCCTTGGCAACTGGAAGAAAATGCAACCACTTGGAGTGGAGTGGTAATAGAAAATCAGCGTGTTGTCGAACTAAACTTAGGCAGAAGAGGTCTTAAAGATAGCCTACCCAATACACTTAGCAGACTAGCTTCATTAAGAAAATTAGATATTTCTGTTAATAGCTTAAAAGGCTCTTTGGAAATGCTGACTTCATTATCTAATCTAACCTACCTAAATATTGCAGCTACAAGTTATAGAGCAAGTTACGGAAATGTTCCTTCTATTTTTGGCAGAATGCGTCAATTAAAAGTTTTGAATCTGTCTCAAAATGGCTATACCAGTCCAATTTCTGATACAACAGGTCTGTTTTTACTTACAAATTTGGAGGAACTATATATTGGAGCAAATAATTTTGTTGGAACAATGCAATCTCAGTTTGGAAACTTTAGAAATCTGAAAAAATTCAATATTGCAAGTTCACGTTTTACAGGAGCTTTACCCAATACACTGAGAAACTTGAATAGACTAGAGGAGTTTTACTTAGCAGGTAATGGTTTTGATTCAGATTTAGGAATTATCATTTCTGCTATGCCCAATTTGAAAGTTTTGTCAGCAGCATCAAACAAACTTGGGAAAAATAGAGGCTTGCCCAACTCGCTCTATAGTTTGAGTAGGCTTACTTATTTAGATTTATCTAGCAATGGGTATGTGTTTTATCTCTCTCCACAAATTTCAAACTTAGAAGATTTAAAGACATTATTACTACAAAATAATAATCTGACACAAAAACTGCCTGCTTCACTTGGACAACTCAAAAAACTTGTAACCTGTAATTTTTCTCATAATAAGTTAGAAGACAGAATTCCGATTCAGTTATATTATGCCCCTTCACTCACTACACTTATTCTTTCCTACAACGATTTTAGAGATGTTCCTCCAGTGAGCTTGCCTTTACCAAGTAAACTTTCTTATTTAGACCTTTCTCATAATAGAATTCAAACAGATGTATTAGAAGATTTCTATGAAACACCGACAGATATTGAAATAGTATATTCTCTCAATGCATTTACAGAACTTGCCTATTTAGATTTGTCGTTTAATAATTTGACACAATTTGAAAGAATTGATTTTTATACGTTGAAAAAATTACAAACCATAAAGCTAAATAATAATAGGCTAAATGGAGAACTCTCAACAAATATAGCAAGCATTTCCTCACTCTCATCACTCAATATTTCTACGAATAACTTTAGGGGAACACTTCCTTCAGAAATTGGAAATATGAGAAGCATACAAACCTTTATTGCTTCTAAGAATAAATTGGAAGGCAAAATTCCGAATTCATTTTTTATGGAATCATCCTCTCTAAGAACATTAGATTTGAGTGGAAATGGATTTACAGAAATTGCAAATATAGATTCTCTTACCAACCTACAATCACTCAATGTGAGTAATAACCATCTTACTTTTGCTGATTTAGAAGAACAAACTTGGAAGATTAATAACTTTATTTATGCTCCACAAAGTAAAGTTCCTATCATAGAACCTTGTTATTTAGAAGTTCAGACTGATGGAAAATACAATCATTATCAATGGTTTTTCAATGGAGATTCGATTCCCAACGCTACCGATTCAGTTTTGGCTGCTAAACACATAGGAACTTATTTTGTCAAGGTAAAAAATGATAGCGTCCCTAACTTAATTTTACAATCTGAAAATGCTGTTGTTACAGAATTTACTGTTCCAGATAATGGTTTTCCTAATACAAACTTTAAGGATAGCACTTTTTGTGAACCTTTCGAATATGAACTTATCGCTACTGCTGATGCAGACGAATATCTTTGGAGTACGGGCGACTCTACACAAAGTATAATTGTTTCAGAAGAGGGAACTTATACCGTTTGGGTAGATAATGGATTTTGTACGGTGGTAGATACGGTTAGAGTAAAGTTTGCAGGTGTCAAAAACAATATTATTTCATCTTCGCAGCGTGTGTGTAGGGGCGAGATTCCAAGCCTTTTGATGGGCGATTCTTCACTTGTCAATCACAAATATTTGTGGCAGTCTTCAACAGATAGCTTGACTTGGACAGATTTAGACAGTACGCTCAATTATCAACCTACAGAACTTGCTACTTCTACTTATTTTAGAAGAAAAGTAATTCCTGATAGTTGTGATGCAAAATTTAGCAATGTGGTTTTGGTGGAGGTTTCCAATCTAAAAGTTGAAGCCATTACTAAAAACGTTTCGTGTTTTGGAGGAAATGATGGAAGAATTGATATAGAAATAAGTGGAGCTTTTGGAGATTATCAGATTTTATGGCAAGATAGTACCACTCAACACTCGTTAGAAAATCTTTCTAAGGGAAGTTATAAAGTAAATGTTATAGACGATTTGGGCTGTCAAGATTCGCTGCTCATAGAAATTACAGAACCTCAACAGTTAAACGGAACAATAACGACACAAGAAGCTACTTGTAATTCAAATATAAATGATGGACAAATTAGTGTAGAAATTACTGGGGGAACAGCTCCTTACAATACAATTTGGATGTATCAAGGCAGAACCCTTGCTACCAATACTAATGAGCTTTCAGAGTTAGAACCTAGCGAAACAGAAGTTTATCAAGTAACCATTAGAGATGCGAATGGATGTGAGCTTGTTTTGTCAGACTTTGTTATTCGTAGAAAACCTATTGATGCTCGTTTTGCTTATGACTATGAGAGTTATTGTAGAGCAGAAGTAAATCCAACTCCTAGAATTTTAGGCAATGAAAATGGTTTTTTCTTTACCCACGATATAGGTATCAAACTAGATTCTTTGAGTGGAGAAATAAAACTTGGTCAGTCTAGCCAAGGAACATACAAAATTGTCTATCAAGCTGATGAGTGTTCGGCAGATACTGTTTTTATAGAAATCAATGAAGACTGTTTTGCTGATATTCCAAATACATTTACTCCTAACGATGATGGAACAAACGACACATGGAAAATTCCATTTTTAGAACGTTATCCGAATGCTGATATAGAAATTTTTGATAGAACAGGAAAAATTCTCTTCACTCAAAAAAATGGTTATCGCAAAGAATGGGATGCTCTTTTAAATGGAATGAAACTCGCTGAAGGAACATATTATTACAGAATACGAATTAGTGATAGCTTGAAACCTATTATGGGTTATATTTCTGTGGTAAGATAGATTTATTTTCATCCTCAATGAATTTTTAAGCGCATTGAGGATGATTTATAGGGCTTCATACAAAAAAAATCTCTTTTGGATATTCTACATCAACTAAAAAAAGTCCTTCTGCTGGCACAGCAGAACCTGCTGATTTTCTATTTTTATCTAAAATAATTTGCTCAAAATCTGATATTTCTATTTTTCCTTCTCCTACCAAAAAAAGCGAGCCTACCACAGCACGAACCATTCCCCTAAGGAAACGATTTGCAGAAATAGTAAAACGGTAAAATTCTATCCCATTTTCAACTTCCTTTGTCCAAACTGCTTTACTGATATTGCATTCAAAATTATTGACCTGTGTTTTGACTTTACTAAAAGATTCAAAATCAGTATATTTTAGTAAAATCTCTGCTGTTTTATTCATTTTTTCAAAATCTAGTTGCTTTCTATGAGTATGTGCTTGATTTATCAAGAATGGATTTTTTTCAAGAAGCAGATGGTAGTGATAGGTTCTTGAAAAAGCATCAAAACGAGCATGTGCTGTGTCTTTGACAGGTAAAATATTAGCAATGGCAATTTGAGGAGGCAAGAAGCTATTCATCCTGTGCTTCAAGTCCTTTGTACTTACTTCTTTTTCTGTATCAAAATGAGCAAACTGTTTTCTACAATGCACACCTGTATCTGTCCTTCCACTTCCAACAATTGGTGTTTCAATTCTCAAAATTTTTGAAAGGGCATTTTCAATACTTCCTTGTACTGTTTTGGGAGTGTTTTTTTGAGCTTGCCATCCATGAAAATTTGTGCCTTCATAGGCTACTTCTAAAAAATAACGCATTTCTTTAAGTAATCAGTTTTCAGCAATCCGTAACCAGTTTTGCGACTTTGTTTCTGTTCTTTGACTCACAAAATCATTTACTTTGTCCAAGTATTTTTGATAATATCTCTTCTTTTTTCTAAATCTTTTTCGGTCAGATAATCTTCTACATATCCACAGTTCAAGCAAATATAGGAAACCAAAAAACTACCTCTACCAAAGATAGCTTTAGGGTTTTTAATCTGTAGTACTCGTCGTAACTCAGCACGTTGATTTGAATTATTGTATACATCAAGAGAACCACACTTTGGACAAACCCCTGTTTTTTTCATAGCTTATAAATTCACTAAATGATTATCTTTTAAGATAGGAACATTCTCAAATTTATCTATTTCTAAACAGAATTTCATATCATCTACCACGCCATGTTTTTCTAATCGCTTATAATGTGAAGAATGCTTTAAGATTTTGAGTAGATTTTTCTTTACAGAAGTATAAGAATGTGAGGAAAAAAGTGTCTCGTCTCCTTCCCACCAAAAATCATCTTTCAGTTTGAGAGCCAACGCACCAGCAAAAAGAGAATCTTCTGCATTGAAACGACCTTTCCAACCTGCACAAACGATAATAATATCTTTATTTTGATTTTTGAGATAATCTGCAACTGCTTTTAAATTTAAAAATGCACCAATGATGACTTGTTCGGCATCATTTTTTACAGCTTCAATGGCTTGTGTGCCATTGGTGGTTGTCATAACAATTTTTTTACGCTCTTGCTCCATGTGTTCGTAAGGAGAGTTTCCAATATCAAAACCCTCTACTTTTTCACCATTTCGCTCTCCAGCCGTTATATAACCTTCTGACTTATAGTGCAGTGCATCGGCTACATTAGCGACAGGCACAATATATTCTACGCCATTTGCCAAGCCTGCTACCATTGTAGAAGTAGCTCTAAAAATATCTACTATGACAGCAATTTTGCCTGTTAAGTCTATAAAAGAAACTGCATCGGGTGTAAGACAAATTTCTAATGTGGGTTTATTATTTTGATTCATGATTTTTTCTTCAAGTATTCAATATCTCTAATAATTGATTTTATCATATTGATTTTAGATAGATTTCCATTAGAGAGGATTCTGACAAACCAGTTTTCTTTTAGCTTCAATCTTTTAAGAATTTCACTCGCTGAATTTCCTTTCTCATATAGCAAAGAAACATCATTGAAAAGTGATTCTAAGAAGTTTAGTTTTTTAGTGAGTTGAGCTTTTGCATTGGTAAGTTGGGGTTTGTGTCCACAAAACATTACAACAAAATCTAGTTCTAAAATCTTTTTAATAGAATTAATCTGCTCGTATATACTTTCATTTTCCAAAAAATAATCAATATAGGAATTAATATATAAATCTGCTGAAAACAGCCATTTTTTTGTTGGTTCGTAGAGTGCCACCATATCGACAGCATGTCCAGCAATGGGAATAATCTGAAATGAAAAATTGGGAGTTTCTATTGTATCGTCTTTTCGGAGAAGATGCTCATAAGCAGGACGTTTTCCCCACGTAAGTTGCTGTGCAAGACTAATTTTTGGAGGTTTTTTCATCATCTCACCACACAAACTTGAAGCATAGACATTACAGCCGTGTTGCTTCTGGATTTCTGAAATATTTCCTGTATGGTCTTCGTGATGGTGAGTAATGAATATTTGCTCTATGTTTAGTTTTGCTGTCTCTTCCAAGATTTTAGACTTGGCGTTACTTTGTCCTGTGTCTATGAGTAACCCATCTACAAAGTAGATATGAGTGAATAAAGTAGGCATTCCAAAAGGCTGATAGCCAAATTTTATCCCTGTTACTTCTTCGTGCTTGAAAGATTTTGTAATGACCATTGATGTTTTTTATCACAAATATAGAAAAGAGAACAATCGTTTGAAAAAATTATTCTTCCGTTCGTCAATGTACAATGCTCGCATGTAAGCTTTTCTTTCTAATGGTAAATAATGACCAAATGCATTGTTAGCGTATTTTAAAGATACTTTATTGAAAAACTTAAATTTACAGTCATTCCATAATTGAATATCAGAAATCAAATACTCGTAATTTTTGTTTGGAATTACAATGTATTCGTACCAAAACATATCTACATATTCAGCATTAATTAACTCTCCAATTACTTCTCCTTCAAGCTCTACATACCATTCATATTCTTCTTTTATCATTTTTTCAAGAAATTAAATAGGCTAGTCAGTTGGTACTACTAGCCTATTAACTTTTTTAAAACATATCAGACAATTATCTCAACCTCTCAATAACCATTTCAAGAGTATCAGCAAAAGTATCAATTTCTTCTTTTGTGTTGTAGAGTGCAAAAGAAGCACGAGCCGTTCCTTCTAAGTTCATTCGCTTCATCAGAGGTTGGGTACAGTGGTGTCCTGTTCGGATAGCAATTCCATTAGCATCTAACATCAAGCCCATATCATAGTGATGAACGCCATCAACAACAAAAGAAATGACACTTGCTTTATCTTTCGCTGTTCCAACGATTTTTAAGCCCTCAATGGCAGAGAGTTTTTGAGTTCCGTACTCCAAAAGCATTTGCTCATGAGCTATAATTTCAGCTTTAGTCAGTTTATTTACAAACTCAAAAGCAAGGCGCAGAGCTACCGTATCAGCAATATTTGGCGTTCCTGCTTCAAATTTATAAGGAAGTTCGTTGTAGGTAGAAATTTCGTAAGAAACATCTTTTATCATTTCTCCTCCTCCCATATAAGGTGGCATCACTTCCAAAAGCTCTTTTTTTCCATATAAAATTCCAATTCCTGTTGGTGCATAGACTTTATGACCTGAAAGCGCATAAAAATCAACATCCAAATCTTGTACATCAATTTCTAAGTGTGGACTAGCTTGCGCTCCATCTACGACTACTTTTGCTCCAACTTCGTGTGCTTTCTTAATAATTTCTTTGACTGGATTTACCGTACCAAGTGCATTCGATACGTGAACCACAGCTACAATTTTTGTTTTTTCTGAAAGTAGATTCTGATAGCCTTCTAAATCTAGCTCTCCGTTATCAAAAACAGGTATAACTTTTATTTTTGCACCTGCCTGTGAAGCAATAATTTGCCACGGAACAATATTAGAATGATGCTCTAGGCTAGAAATAATAATTTCGTCACCTTCTTTCAAAAATGCTCGTCCGTACGACTGTGCTACTAAATTGATACTTTCAGTTGTTCCACGAGTAAAAATAACTTGCTCTTCTGATGGTGCATTGATGAATTTTTGTGCTGCTTTACGTGTCTGTTCGAAAGCATCTGTGGCACGCTCGGCAAGCGTATGCGCTCCTCGGTGTACGTTAGAGTTGATTTCTAAATAATAATTTGAAAGTGCATCAATAACAGATTTTGGTTTCTGTGTAGTGGCTGCATTATCAAAATAAATCAAAGGTTTGCCTTGTACTTCTTGATGAAGAATTGGAAACTCTTTTCTAATTTTATTTATATCGAATTTAGTAGCTGTTAGCATAATAGTCTGGTTTTTATTCTCTTTTCACAGGCTAGAAGTCTGTGGTACATACACAAAGATAACTAATTTAGATTGATTTTAAACAAGATACTTTGATATTGAACTAATATAATGAAAAGGGGTTTTGTTTTCGATAAAGCTTCTCAATATCTGTGATGTTATGCTACAACCATTTATCTTTTTTTATGAAACTCATCAACTCTGAGAATATTTGTATGGCAATGAAAATTATTATAAGTATAAACTCTCCAAACTCACTAATATAATGAGTAGAAGAAAAATATTTTTTGTTCGCTGCTCTAAAAAGATAAAGAATACAAATCAAACTCAAATAAAAGACAAGTGATTGCATAAAAAAAGGTGAGAAATTATACTTGTTCATAACTTCTTCATGAGTTTCCTCCCCTTCGCTTTTTTTACTTTTTCTAAATACTCCATTCTCTAGCTCCTTTAGTTTTGCTTCGTGTCCTTCTTCTCTTAGTTTATTTATCTCTCTTGAAATGTATGCAAACAAAACTGCTTCTTTTATGATTACCAAAATGAGAGCAAAATTAAAGTTCATATCTCTAAGTAATACAAAGACATAATTTGCTTTCCACGCATGATTGTTGGGTTGATTGAAATATCCAGAAAATAAGATGAACACTAAAAACACAAGCATAGTAATAACAATATTTCTAAAATTCTTTCGCTCTAACTTGTATTCCAGTCCAGAAGTTATTTTATTTTTATGTTCTACGTAATTACCCAAAAATCTGTAGATGACCTTTACCATTTGTGCTACCCAATAGAAATAAATAACAGCAAAAAAATTCCACTTTAAAGAAATGACTCCATAAATTACAAAGCCATGTATGATACTATTGAATATAAAACGACTGATATAAAAGTTTCTAGGCATATAGAAAAATTAAATTTATGAGATTACGATTTTATCTTTTTTATCAAAAAACCTATCCCTTAAAAAATAAAGAATAGGTTTTGAAGAGCTTTTTGCCGTTGTTGGTGTTTTCGCCAACGACCAAATACTATCTTAAATCCACTTTACTGTAAAATCAATTAGTGATTTTACTTCTGACTTGTAAGGTGGGTACATTAGTTGAGGTGCGCTAAAGCGAGTAGGCTGTTCCAGAACAGCACGCTCATTAGAGAAAGATTTGAAGCCAAAAATACCGTGGGCTTTTCCAATTCCACTATGATTTACACCACCAAAAGGCAAGTTGTGTTGGAAATAGTGAATAACTGTATCATTCACACACACACCACCCGAAGAAGTAGAAGAAAGTACATTCTCAATGGTTTCACGCTCTTGAGAGAAGATGTAAAGTGCTAAAGGCTTATCTTTTTTATTGATTAAATCTAAAGCATCATTCAAAAACTTATAGCGAATGACTGGCATAATAGGACCAAAAATTTCTTGTTGCATTATCTCAGCATCTAACGGCACTTCTGACATAATCGTAGGAGCGATATAACGCTGCTCTTCTACAACTGTTCCTCCAGTATGGATAACTGCACCCTGCCCTTTTGCTTTTCCGATAAGCTCTACAAGTGTTTTGTATTGTTTTTCATTGATAATGCGTGCATAATCTGGAGAGTCTAAACGCTCACCAGACGACATTCCATAAAACTCACTCAAATATTTGAGCATTTGTTGGATAAGTTCGTGTTCAATATCTTCGTGAACCAAAACATAATCTGGGGCAATACACGTCTGTCCTGCATTTAAAAATTTACCCCAAACGATTTTCTTTGCAGCTTCTTTGATATTTGCCGTCTCATCTACGATTACTGGCGACTTTCCACCCAATTCTAATGTTACAGAAGTTAAGTTTTCAGAAGCTGCTTTCATTACCATTTTTCCTACTGCCGTACTTCCTGTAAAGAAAATATGGTCAAATGGCTTTTCTGTCAGATATTTAGAAACCTCTACTTCTCCTTCTACAAAAGCAACTTCATTTTCTGCAAAAACTTCTTTGATAAGCTGTGCCATAATAGCATTTGTATTTGGCGTGTATTCAGAAGGCTTTAAGATAGCACAGTTTCCTGCTGCAATTGCTGAAATAAGTGGAATCAAGATAAGATTCACTGGATAGTTCCAAGGCGCAATAATCAGACAAACACCTTTTGGCTCATAACGAATATATGATTTCGAACCCAAAAGAGCTGTCGGAGTGCTTACCGATTCATCTTTCATCCATTTTTCAAGATTCGAAACGGCGTGTTTGATTTCGTTTGAAGTAGGGTAGATTTCTGATAAATCTGTTTCTGCTTCTGGCTTCCCAAAATCTTGACGAAGTGAATGATGAAATGCAGCACGGTAATTAAAAAGAGCATCTTGCAAACGTTTTAGTTTTTCGATGCGTTCTTTTGCTGTTGTTTTGGCTACTGCCCAACGGTTATTTTGTTGTGCTTCAAAAATTTCGTCTATTTGTTTTTTGAAATCTTGTTTTGAATTGTTTGTTTCGGTAGATGTGTTTTCGGCTTGAATTTCGCTCATAATTTAAAAAATTGTAAGAATTTCCAAACTCTAAGAGGTTTTAGAAATCCTTAGGGTTTAACTGCTAATTTCTATGAAAAATAAAATATATTCTTTTTCGGTTGTGTGTCTTTTGTTTTTGAGTGTATTTGCTTCGTTTTCTTACGGACAACAAACCAGCTCGGATAAGCTAAGATACGAACTTTTCGAACATAATCTGTTTTACTCTACTGTTTCAACGGATTCTATGCGTTATCGTTTACTTTTCCCAAAAAATTATAATCCAGAAGAGTATTTTAAAAGATACCCTTTAGTTCTTTTTCTACACGGCGCAGGAGAGCGTGGCGATAGTTCGCTTACCGTCAAGCATATAGGAGCGTGGGCATTGCAGGAAAAGAACAGAGAAAATTACGATTGTTTCGTCCTTGTTCCTCAATGCGAAAAAGACAACAAGTGGGTAGAAGTAGATTGGTCGGCAGATGCACACACGCAGCCCAAGGAAATGAGTAAGTACATGAGCCTAACCGTAGAGTTATTAGAAAAACTGCAACGACGATTACCCATAGATTCAGAAAGAATTTATCTGACAGGACTATCCATGGGAGGCTACGGAACGTGGGATTTAGCAGCACGTTATCCTAAAAAGTTTGCAGCTATTGTTCCCATTTGTGGGGGAGCAGACGAAAAAACAGCCTCTTCTCTAGCAACTATGCCAACGTGGGTTTTTCACGGAGCATTAGACCAAACCGTAAAACCACAGCGCAGCCGAAATATGGTGGCAGCACTCAAAAAAACGGGTAATAAAAATGTTCATTACACAGAATATGAAAAAGTCAGACACGGAAGTTGGAAACCAGCCTACAAAGATGAAGAAATGTGGAAATGGCTTTTTGAGCAGAGTTTATAAACTACTCTACCAAAACCAACTTATCAGAATCAAAAATAGCAGCAGGGGAAATTACATTTTCATCTAACGGAATGGTATTTCCATAACGCTCTTTCATTTTTGTCTTTACAACATCGTTTTCTAAGTCGAAGCTAGAGAGTTTTTCTAGCTTTCCGACTTCAATATTTAAGGCTTCTTTATAGATTTTCCATACCAGTTCGGAACAGTAGATTCTTTCATCTGACCATTCAAAATATAGGTCGTAGTTTGTTCCTATGAATTTTTCCCCTGTGGTTTTCATTTTTTGTATGGCTTCTTTTGTCAGAGTTTTGTCAGCGTTTTTTAGACGTTTGAGTGCAAAGTGATTGTTTTCTCCTCGTGCTATCCATTTTTTTAGAGGCGTATATTTTACTGGCTGCACAGCTTCCAACACTATAAAATTATCTTTTTCATCTTTGAAAATAATTCCAACGTGGCTATACTTTGAATCAGTAGCAAGTTGTATGGCTTTGCTCTGTGAAGAAGTAGAGGTATGAAAAATAATATCTCCTTCTTTGAAAGTAGTTGTATCTTTTGAGGTAGGCTTTTTGAGTTCTGTTTTGTCTTCTTGAATTGTTTGTTTCTCTGTTTTTTCAGAAGTACAAGAGAATATGGCTATGCCAAATAAAAGCAATAAAAAAATATAAGAGCTATTTTTCAGCATCATAATGTCTTTTATATTATTGAGTTAGAAAAAGTTTAGCATATTAGAGTTTGCAATTAGATAAAATAAAAAAGGCTAGTAAACAACAATTTACTAGCCTTTTTTACTCTTTTTTATGTGGAGAATATCGGA
>NZ_JAHDIG010000060.1 GCF_020630935.1 Bernardetia sp. | reverse complement strand
CAAGACTATTTAGAACAAGTCGTCTTTGCATAAATCTTTCATGCGTTTACCCTATGAGAAAAATAAAAAACATTGATTTTCATTTTAAGGCAAAAAAATAGCTTGAAAGTCTGATTTTCAAGCTATTAATTTTTTTAAAAATATTTTTCCTTATTGTCCTCTGTAATGAAAAGTCATGTCTTTTGCCTAACAAAATTGGATGTTGTTTTATGCCAAAATACTAACTCTATTGAATATTAAACCCTCGTTCTCCATGATAGGCTTCGTCTAAACCAGTAGCTTCCATCGTTTCATCTACTCTAGCTCCTTTTGTAACAAATGAACTTACAAAATAAACGACTGTTGTGGCAATCGCAGAATAGGCAATAACCATCAAAACAGCTAAAAGCTGAACACCAATTTGCTGCATATTTCCATACAAAGCACCTATCGAACCTGTATTGATAGAAGGATTGGCAAAAATACCTGTCGCAATAGAACCCCAAATTCCTACTAAACCGTGGATTCCAAAAGCATCTAATGTATCGTCATAGTTAAGTAAATGTTTTAATTTTACAACACCATAATAACCAATAATACCAGAAATTAATCCAATCATAAGTGCGCCCCCAACATTTACATAACCACAAGCAGGCGTAATGCCTACCAAACCAGAAACAGCTCCAGAGGCAACTCCCAAAAGACTAGGTTTTTTCTTATTGAATGCTTCTATGGCTATCCAAGAAAGTCCTCCAATACTTGCTGCTACGTTTGTAACCAAAAGGGCATTGGCTGCTGTTCCGTTAGCACTCAAAGCACTACCTGCATTAAATCCAAACCAACCAAACCATAAAAGAGCCGAACCCACAACAGTTAGTGTAAGAGAAATCGGCATTTCAGTTGCTTTTCCGAAATCTTTTCGTTTTCCTAATAAAAGAGCCAAAACAAGCCCTGCGACACCAGCATTTATATGAATGACTGTTCCTCCTGCAAAGTCTAACTCTCCACTATTGCTAAGAAAACCTCCTCCCCATACCCAGTGTGTGATAGGACTGTACACTAACAAAACCCATAAAAAAGAAAATACTAACCAAAATGAGAATTTTACTCTTTCTACTACCGAACCACTCACGATAGCAACGGCAATGGCTGCAAATGTACCTTGAAAGACGACAAATAATAATTTGGGAATAGAAGTATCTGCTGCAATTTCTTCGATGCCAACATTTCCTAAAAACAAATTATTCAAAGACCCTATAAACGCATTTCCCTCACTAAAAGCAAGAGAATAACCCACAACTACCCAAGCTACAGAAGCTACACAGAAGGAAACATAACTCATTCCGACAGTATTGAGGGTATTTTTGCTGTGAGACAAGCCTCCATAAAATAGAGCCAAGCCAGCAGGAGTCATAAGCATTACAAGAGCTGTTGCAATCAATACCCAAGCTGTGTCTCCTGTATTGAGTGTTGAACCTTTTTCAATATCTTGGGCAGAGGCAAACAGTGGAAGTAAAACAAGCAAAACCGAAAAGCTCACTTTTTTGATAATCGAAGTCATTTCTTAGTTTTTTTGAAAATTATAAAGTTAAATTGATAGGGTGTGTTTTTTTATCTGATTTTCAATTAAAAAATGATTTTTATGAAAATAAGGTGTGTTTTTTAGGTCTGTTTGTTAATTATTACTGTAAATTGTGTTTTTTTGGTGTAAAAAACAAGTGTTAATTGATTTTTATTCAAAAAAATAAGCACACCTGATTTTGCTTGTGTGCTTGTTTGTAGTTCTGTAAAAAAAAGACGACTAATTGCCTACCTTGATGTAAAAAGTAATTGTTCCAAAGCTTGGTCCTGTGATAGGGGTGGAAACGGTGCGTTCAAATTTTGTTTTTAAGATGGCTGCTTTATAAGCAGAATATGTTGAGATACCAATCGTACTACTTTTACTTTTGAGAGATGCTTGTGTTACATTACCATCTTTATCTATAGTAATACTGAAAGCAATCGTTCCTTGTTCGTTCAGAACATCATTAGGTTTTGGCTTTGTTATCCATCTCCAACCTGAAATTTCTACTTCTGCACCTCCTTCAACACCTACTTTGCCTTTATCTGCTGGGTCATCTGAATTTCCTTGCTTGTCTTTTGTTTGCTTTTCTCCTTTTTCATTAGAGTTAGTAGTGTTGTTGCTTTCTGAATTTTTATTAGTAGTAGTTTCTGGTTTAGAAGATTCTTTCTCTTGTTTTGTTTCTTCTACTATTTTTTTCTCTTCTTTGGGTTTTTGTTCCTCTTTTTTTGTAGGAGTATCTACTTTTTTTTCTGTTTTTTTATTTTCCTTTGTTTCTGTAACACTTACTTTATTATCATTTTTGGTCGTTTCAATATTAGGCTCTTGCGTTTCAACCTTTGGCGTAACCACTTCCTTCACTTCTTCTATAGTTTCTGTTATGACTTCTTCAGTCTCTACTTCACTATCATTTTCAGTAATAGAAGGCTTAAACTCACTTTCGTTGGGTGCAGGGATTTCAGTTACAGTTGTTACATTTCCAAAACTTATCATCGTTATGCCAGCAGGTTCGGGAGCTGGAATAGGACGTTCCCAAATGGGGAAAAATAGAAAAATTCCAAAAAAGATATGAATAATAACTGCTATAATAGCAGCTATTACACGCTCATTGGCAGAAAGTACAGAATCGGAATTTAACATGTGTGGAAGATGAAAAATTGTTTTAGGATAGTTTTGTATAAAACTTTTAAGAAAAAGTCTATATTAATTTTACAATTGCCGAACTGCAAAATTTGTTCTACTTCGTTCTTTCTTGACAAAGCTCTACCAAAACGCCGTTGGTTGATTTTGGATGTAGAAAACAAATTAGCTTATTGTCTGCTCCTGTTTTGGGTTCGTCGCTCAAAAGTGTAAAGCCTTCTTCTTTCAGCCTTTCCATTTCCTCATAAATATTATCTACTTCATAGGCGATATGGTGGATTCCTTCTCCTTTTTTTTCTATAAATTTTGAAATCGCACTTTCTTCTGTGGTGGCTTCCAAAAGCTCAATTTTGGTTTCTCCCAACTGAAAAAATGAAGTACTTACTCCTTCTCTTTCTACTTTTTCTACTTTGTAGTGTGCTTTGCCAAATAATTTTTCAAAAAGTTCATTAGATTTTTCTAAACTTTTGATGGCGATGCCGATATGTTCTACTCTTAAAAATGCCATTTTTTTTTAATGATGAATGGTTAGTGATAAATGATTAATTTTCTGTTAAAGGGTTTGAGCTACTGTTTTTTTCTAATTTTAAAATCTACTTTCATAAATTCTTTGTTGGTTATAAAGACGGATATTTTTCAGAAAAATAGGTTAAAAATGCTTTTAAATCGCTGTCAAATTGTTCTTTGAAAATAGTTTTTAGTATATCCTGACTAGCATTATATCTTCTCACACTCATAAAATTGGTGTTATTAAGTTCTCGCTCTTGAAAACGCTTTGCCCAGTTGGGATTAGAAAATGAAACTGTATCGATTTTTGATTTGATTAGGTTAAAATGATTTTGTTTTGCCTCTTCCTTTCTCATAGGTGGAAAACTATTATCAGAAGCGTTTTGATAAAGTTTATCCAAAGAGTTAGCAGCCGAAAGCATAAAGTTTTTATATTTCTGGTAGTCTTGTAGAGAAAAAATATAATCCTTTAGCTCCTCTGAATCTTTACCATATTTTTTTTCTAAAAATAGTTTTGCACCCTCTTCTCCTACAAAATTAGCTAAGTTTTCATTAAATTCTACGCTGTCCTTTACGTAAAGTGTAGCGTGAGTAAGTTCGTGCAAGATAAGTTCTACCAAATCGCCTTCCTCTCTATCCAAGTTGTTGGAAAGCAAAACATCTTCAAACCAACCAAGTGTCGACCAAGCCGAAACTGAACGAATATTTGTATCAAACAAAATGCCGTTTTCTCCTTCATTTTTCAATCTATCTCTTTCTTTTTTTGCTTTCTCTAAATCAAAATATCCTTTATAGGAGAATTTTCCCACTATTGGAAACTTCCATTGATAGGCTTCTAATTTGTAAGGGTAAGCAGCCGAAACATTCCATAAAATATCTTTGCCTTTTTGGTCGTAAATTTTGGTGTAGTTTTGAGAAAATTTCATTCCCAATTTTTCCATTCCAAACTGCCGAGCTTCTTCAATAATTTTAATTTTTGCCTTTAAAGAATCTGGGAAGGTGGTATCTTTTTTTAGTTCTTCAAAACTGCGAGCCTTATTGATTACTTCTAACTGTCCACCAAGTTGTAAAAGTCCATACGCAATAAGTTCACGCTGCCAAATTGCTAAAATGGCAAGTAAAAGAAAGAAAATTCCTGTGATTTTTAGGAGTTTTTTACGATTTAATCGTTTCATTTTTCTAACGTATCTTAAAATTGCTTTTACACAGTAATATAAATGTACAAAAAAAGTCTGACCAATAATATGAGTATCTTATCAGTCAGACGCTTAATTTATAGTATTTCAATCAGTTTTCAAAGCCTAGTAACTCTCATCTTTCGAAGGAAAATCTTTACTTTTTACATCTTTAATGTACTCTTCCACAGCTTTTTGCATAATGTCGTTCAAATCAGCATAACGGCGCAAGAAACGAGGATTAAATTCTTTTGTGATGCCTAGAAGGTCGTGAGAAACCAAAACTTGTCCGTCCACTCCTGCACCTGCACCAATACCAATAACTGGAATATCAATGGCTTTAGCTACTTTTTCGGCTAGTTTTGAAGGAATTTTCTCTAAAACGATGGCAAAACAACCACATTCTTGCAAGATTTTGGCATCTTCTATAAGTTTTGCTGCTTCTGTTTCTTCTTTTGCACGAACAGTATAAGTTCCAAATTTGTAAATAGATTGTGGTGTAAGTCCTAAGTGTCCCATCACTGGAACGCCAGCTGAAAGAACACGAATAATAGATTCTTTGATTTCTTCTCCACCTTCCATTTTGACAGCGTGTGCGCCAGATTCTTTCATAATACGCACTGCCGAATCAAGAGCTTGACGAGAGTTTCCTTGATATGAGCCAAAAGGAATATCAACCACCACTAAAGCACGCCCAACACCACGAACGACACTAGAAGCGTGGTAAATCATTTGGTCAAGCGTAATAGGAAGTGTAGTTTCGTGTCCTGCCATCACATTGGAAGCCGAATCGCCTACTAAAAGAACATCAATATTGGCCGCATCAA
The DNA here is from genome assembly GCF_020630935.1 of Bernardetia sp. NCBI lineage: Bacteria > Pseudomonadati > Bacteroidota > Cytophagia > Cytophagales > Bernardetiaceae > Bernardetia > Bernardetia sp. The sequence goes on along the minus strand of NZ_JAHDIG010000060.1, from coordinate 24,545 downwards.
AAATTTGAGCCATTGAGAAATCATAAGCAGTAAGCATAGAGATTTTTTCACCTCTATTTTTCATTTCTTGTAGTGAGTGTGTAGTGATACGCTTTGCAGAAGAAGAATTAGCAACAGACATAAGTATTTAATTTTAGAATTGAGAATTAAGAGTTTAGATTTTTGGATTGAAGATGTAGGTCAAACGGCTTGCCTTTGACAGAATATAATCATTGATTTAAAAATGATTCCAGCCTTGCGCTTTTATATCCATCAACTGCTCCGAGTTCATAGCTACTTGTACTCCTTTTTCAGCTTCTTGAATATAGCCAATGAGATGAATATCAGTAATTTGTTCTAATTTTTGTAGGTCATCTTGTTTTACAGTAAAGAGAAGTTCATAGTCTTCGCCACCGTTTAAAGCACAAGTCAGAGGACTAAGTTTTAGTTCTTCTGCTGCTGTTACAGCTGTTTCTTCAAAAATAGGAATATTCTTTTCATAAACTCTTGCTCCTACTTTTGACTGACGACAAATATGATGAATTTCAGATGCCAATCCATCAGAAATATCCATCATAGAAGTTGGAATAATTCCTTTTTCTGCTAGTTCATAAATAACATCCATACGAGCTTTTGGCTTGAGTTGTCTTCCCACTACGTGTTCTACGTTATCTAATTTGGGTTGAGCTTCTGGAGCATCTATAAAAACTCGTTTTTCTCTTTCTAAAATCTGTAAACCGACAAAAGCTGCTCCCAAATCGCCTGTAACACACAAAACATCTCCTTTTTGAGCTGTATTGCGATAAACAATATTTTCTGGTTTGGCTTGTCCTAGTGCTGTAATGGAAATAATCAATCCTTTTGGAGAACTTGTTGTATCGCCACCTATCAAATCAATTCCGTAATCTTCACAAGCATACTTTACACCTTCATAAAACTCATCTACTGCCTCTACTGAAAAGCGATTACTCAGTCCAAGACTTACTGTAATCTGATGAGGAATAGCATTCATTGCAGCAATATCTGATATATTTACTGAAACGGCTTTATAGCCCAAATGCTTCAAAGGAGTATAAGACAAATCAAAGTGAATTCCTTCAATGAGCATATCTGTCGAAACGACAAGTTGTTTGTCTTTTTCTACTTCAATGACAGCAGCATCATCATTAATTCCTTTTTTAGATGTATTTTTTTGCAATGGAAAATTGGAAGCAATGCGTTCGATGAGTCCGAATTCGCCAAGTGTATTTATTTCTGTACGCAATTTTATTAAATTGTTTATTTATTGTTATTGGTGGAGAGACCAAAAATGACTAGACTAAATTTTGTTTGTTTTTGATAAAACTAGAGTACAAAAGTAGGTAATAATACCGAACAATAGAAAATAGAAAAATAAATTTCTGATTGGAAACGTTACAAAAACTGTGTATATCTCTAATTTTGCCCTCTATCTATTTAAAGTCAAACAAAGAAATAGGAAGTTGTTGTATGTATCTATTTTTACTAACCCATTTAATGTTTATACCTTCTTTCTCCTAAAACATACAAATCAGAGATAGATATTTCTCCATTTGAGTCAGTAGATTTAACTAAACGAATCTCTATGACTTTAAAGAAAGTATCGTATTCGAAAGCAAGTGATTTGCTATACATTCCAAGATAAGAAAAACTATATCTTGTAGGGCTTTGCAGAACTTCATAAACGTCATTACTTTCTAAAAAATAATCTGATTTTGGCAAAGGAAGTAATCGCTGATGAATGTATAGTGTATCATTTTTGAGTAATTTATTGGGTTCTTTGATTTGTGCATTATTAGCTTTCATATACATTGAAGCTACCTTTCCACTCTCATCAAAGGCTTCTTTGGAAGAATAGTCTCCATTCAGAAAAACGACACCTCTAGGAAGAATATAGCGTCTTCGCCCTACTGAAGATATTTCAAAACACTTTTTTGTAAAAATCTTTATCCAGTCTCCTTCCTTACCTTTCCAAACAGTGTTTGGGTCGCCATCTATTAAATAGTTTGCATTGGGAGCAGAAGAAACAACTGAATCTATCCCAGCTAAACCATAATGACTTTTCCAATACCAAGCTACAAAACGTCTTGTGTTGTCGTAGTTTACGCTGATATAGGAGCGTTTTTTTAAGTCAAAATTTGATTGCTCAAAACTATATATTCCGTTTTTTTCTTCTTTGAGATTTTCTAATCCTTCTATTTCATATTCGCAGTTATAATTTTTGAGTTCGGATAGGTCAAGTTTTAGAGAAAAATCTTTTACTATTCCATCTGACCAGCTACTTGATGGAAATAAATCATACACAAAATAGCGTTTAGTGGTAGAAGGAACAAATCCCATGTCGCCTCCAGCTCCTCCTACTTTTCTATTTCGAACAGCGTATTTTATAGTTAGTTCTTGTGTGCTATCCTTCTCAAAATCTAATTGTAGGGCATACCACAATCTATCAACAGGAACATCTTTTAGTGTTTCTTCTCTGTACGGACTTACCCCACTATAAACATTTGAAGTATATAATTTTTCGTTCTTCCAAAATATAATTTCCTTTTTTTCTCCACTCAGATAAGGTTCAAAATATTTGACATATTTTTTAAAGTCGTAATAGGGTACTACTTCAAAAGGAACTCCATAATCGTCTCCTCTCGCATACAAATCAACAGGAAAACCATAATGCACTTGCTGTGATTCTCCATTATTTTTCAAGAAATAATGTACCTCAATAAAAGTGGTGTCATTTACGATTTTGATAGATAAATCTTCTTTTAGAAGCTCAATATCAGCATTTTGTAGAAGGCGAATATTTCCAGTTTTTTTGAACCTACTAACATCAATAGGTCCTCCATTGGCTAGTAGAAGATTGGAAATAACTGAGAACAGAAACGTTAGAATAATTCGTAATAAAGACATACATTTGTTTTTTTATTTGCTTGTTTATCTCTCATTCTAAAGGATGAACTACAATTTTCATTAAAAAAGCATTTCCAAACTAGCTTGCAAAATACTTCCCATGTTTCTTGCCTTCAAAAACCTGTCATCTTTATAAAAACTTGCTAGTTCTTCCCTAAGACTAACCACATTGCTTTTTGGTGCAATAGGTTCTTTTCGCATAGCTTTTAGTAAATCTTTCACAGAACGCAAGGAGGCCTTTACACGCTGCGCCATAAGCGAACGCTCTTCTTTTTGATATTGCTGAACCGTCTCTGGAGTCATCATATCAATTCCTAACTTGATAATCGGATTGTTTTCTTTAAAATATTGTGGCATATAAACCACTCTACGCCCTTCAAAAGATTGCTGGTCAAAGTCTATGGCACGAATACGATAATGCACCTCCTCAAAATCTGGTGTAATATCAATTACAAAATTATTGGAGTGCATATCACCAAGCAAGCGAACAAAACAACGTTCGTTAAACTTTACAAACTCTTTTGCCAAACGGATTTTGTTGAGTTCTGGGGCATTCAAGTGATCATTAATAAATTGATAGCCTGGTATTCCTGCAATATGTTCTTCAATTAGAGTTTGTTCGTGAACGAGGTAATTGATTCTATTAGGCGAAATCATATCTTCTAATTCTAGTCCATAGACACGAGATGCATCTGCTTGTTTGATATAAAAATAATCAAAATTATCATTGATTTGATTTACAATTCTGACACGAAACGGCTGTGTATTGCCATACGAACACAAATCTACTCTATCAATATACAGATGTTCCATAACAGAAAGGTCGCCATCAGCTTTGAGCATAGCGTATATTTTCTTCAAACCGTCATAAATTTCTCTCATGTCTTCGGCAGCGTAAAAAACGGTTAGCCAAAGTGTATCGTCTCCTCTCTTATCGTACAGGTTTATAGAACTGTTATAGCGTTTGAGGTCGGAGTAGGAGACTGGAATATCAATTTCTTTTTTGTATTCTATCAAAAATTTACGCAGTGGCTCACTGACAGGATAGATTATTTTTTTCTTTTTTATAAGGGTCATAAAGTCAATTACGAATTAAAAATTACGAAATGGATATTCAACGAAGTTAATTACGAAGTAATCAGCGAAACTAATTGAAAACCCAGTAAAACTAATTGTTGGACTAGAATGGACAAACAAAATCCAAATGAAATTAACTGATAACTGTATTACTGGTTACTGCTAACTGAAACTATTCTTCTTCAAAAATTTCTTTCAAAACAGTTAGTGAACGAATATATCCAAAATCTTCTAAATGGTTTCTGTAAAAAGCTAAAATCCAATACAAAAACATTCGGCGCATTTTTCCATTCATAGGTAAATAATCGCTGTATTCTAATTTCATAAGTGCATTTACATAATCTGTAGTCATTTTATTGACTTCAAACTGTGGCATTTCTAACTCAAAAAAATCCTCTGCCGATTCAATACCAAATCCTAAAAAGGGAATAAGTTTTAATAAAAACTGAATATGAAAATTTTCGTATTCTTCTTCCACATCATCTAAGAAAATAACGCTTTCTTTTAGAAAAATAAATAATTCTTCACTTTGTCCTTCTTCTTGCAGGGCTTTTCTAAGAATTTCTGTCAGAAAAAGAGCAATACTAGATTTTTTTGGTTCAAAGGGCAGACTTTTAAACGGGTGTTCGATAGAAGCATCCGAAATGCGTAATAATCCTTTTCCTTCTTTGTAGTAAATAACCATATCTAAGATGGTAAGAGGCTGGTAAAGAGCCATTTTTTTTGGACTCGTTTTACTTTTTTTTCGCACTCCATTGATGACATAGGAATTGAGACCGAATTTTTTAGTAAATATTCGGCAAATAATGGAAGTTTCACTATACCTTGTAAAGCATAAAACAATACCTTGAGTTTTTTCTAACATAAAGTAAGATGATAAAGCTGTTTTTTTTATTTTGAAGTATATTCTTTGATAAGAATTTGTAAGATACGTTTTGTTTTGTGAGAAAAAAACACGTTTTTAGTAAGTCTAATGTTTTTGTATGTTGTGCAGACAAATCATTTTGATAGAAAAAAATCCTACACACAAATAATCCCTTTCCCTCCCCGTGCAAAAGTCTGAAAATAAATTTTTGCTGTTTGTTTTGCTGCTGTTTTTCCTGTTTTTTATGGGAGATTCAAGTGTTTTATTTGCACAGCAAAATGAAGTGTTTTATTTTTCAGATAGAGGAGAGCAAGTTGAGTTAGAGCTTCTAAAAAATGTGAGTGTTGCCAATATTTATGAAGTAGAGAAGCAGAAGAACGAAAATTTTGTTCCTATCAAATCTTCTTATTTGAATTTAGGATATGAGCAACAAGAAAAATGGATAAGAATAAAAATTCCTCCGTATGTAGAGCATAAAACTTTTTATTTAGAGCTTGAATATCCGTTACTAGACAGTGTTTCACTTTTTTATAAAGATACAACATCAAATATTTGGCAGGTCAAACATAGTGGCGATGCTCTGCCTTTTCATCAAAGAGATATCAATTATCACAATCTTATTTTTAAAGTTCCTGTTACAAAAGATAGTGTTTCTTATTACTTTCGTATCAAGACAAAGGGAAGTTTGCAAGTTTCTGTAAAACTTTGGAACGAGAGCAGTCTGTTTGAAGAAATATTGAGCGAACAACTTATTTTTGGTGGTCTGTTTGGTGTTTTTATGGTCTTGGCAGCATATGGCTTTTTGATAGGAGGACTTTTGAAAATGCGTGCTTACCTTTATTATGCGATGCTTGTCTTGTCGTCTGCTTTGTTTTTGTCTGTGATGAATGGCTATGCGTTTCAATATTTGTGGGCAACTGCCCCCGAGTGGGGAAACGAAGCTCTGCCTTTTAGTGTGGGTGTTTTTACCGTTTCGGCACTCAATTTTACCCAGCTTTTTTTACTTACCAAAAAACACGCTCCAGTTATACAAAAACTGATGCAGCTTTCTTCTCTTATCGCAGGGATTATAGCAAGTATAGTTTTTATTGGTTATTATAATCTTCTTACTCAAATTGTAGTAGCAAATGCCGTTTTTGGTGCTGTTTTGATACTTTATACTGCTGTTATTACTCGTGCTAGAGGATATGCGTTTTCTCGTTTTGTGGTTTCGGGTTCGTATCTGTTTGCTATCGGAATTTTGCTTGCTGTTTTGAAATCTTTCGGAATAGTAGATACTACTTTTATTACAAGACACGGAATAGAACTAGGAACTGTTTTTTATTTACTTTTATGTGCTGTTTCCCTAAACGACCGTTACACGGTTCAGAAAATTGTTAAAAAAGAGGAGGGAGAAGAAGAAAATCAATAAATTTTATTAGAAATGCTATTAGAAGGAGCTATCGGAGATGCCTATGGAGCTGGTTTTGAATTTGCAGAAATAGAAAAAATTAAAGCCAAAAATAACATAACTGCTTACGAAATACATCCATTATTTGAAGAAATCAAAGGAAAATATACCGATGATACACAAATGTCTTTAGCCGTTGCAGAACTTCTGATAGAAGGAAAAGAATGGACAGCTTTATCTATTGCAAACAAGTTTGTTGAGGTTTTTAAAAGAGACCCAAGAAGAGGGTATGCAAAACGTTTTTATCAATTTCTCTATGAAATCAAAGACGGACAAGAACTCTTAGACAACATTCATCCAAAAAGTGAACGCAATGGTGCTGCTATGAGAGCCTATCCCATCGGAATTTTGAAAAATGAGAAAGAAATTTTATCTAAAACTGAATTACAAGCTAGTGTAACCCATCAGACTGAAAAAGCTATTCTAGCAGCCCAAACGATTGCTCTTACGAGCCATTTCTTTATTTACGATAAAGGTAAAATATCTGAATTGCTAATTTATCTGTCTGATATATTAGATTATGAATGGAAGGCAAATTGGCAGGGAGAAGTACGTGTAGAAGCCATAGAAACTGTAGAAGCTGTTTTAACGATTCTCACAAAAGAAAGTAATCTGAAGTCAATGCTCAAAAAAAGTGTTGATTTTGGTGGGGATGTAGATACAGTTGCTTCTCTTGCGTTGGCGATAGGCAAGATGAACAAAAACGTAGAAAATAATTTGCCTAGCTTTTTATATGATGAGTTGGAAAATGGTAATTTTGGGAGAGATTATATCAAGAAAATAGATAAAGAACTTTATCAATTAAAAGATGCTAGAAAAAATATTTAACAACTGGCGAAATCAGAAATGGATGTTTATATCCTTACTTTTAACTTCAATTGGAATTTACTTTTTTGGAATTTTTGACCCTAACCAAGTGGTTTTATCAGTAGCATCAGAAAATACGCCTCCAACAAGGTTTGATGTGGAGTTTGGAGCTTTTAAGGTAAATCAAAAGATGCATCCTTCTTTCAAAACTATTAATTACAACGATTGTTGTGTAGATGCAGCCAACGAGGTCGATTTTTATGAAGGTGGAGAGTTTGCTTATAATGATGTCTATGTTGTTACTTTCGATAGTGTAATGTTAAAACGTCAAGATTATTCTTTCTATCCTAAAATTAGGGTGGGCGAGCATAAAGTTATTCATGTGTTCCTTGTAAGGCTTTATTTCATAATTCTTTTTATTGCTGTTAGTGGGACAATCTATGTGGTTTCAGACTTTTTCATCAAGGAAAGTTAAATTCTAAAGAGGTTCAATTATACATACAACTTGATTTTTAACTGAATTTATCGGACTTTTGTCTGTATTTTATTTATTAAAAAAATTCTAAACCGATTTACTGGTAACTGATTACTGGTAACTGATTACTGACTAGATGTTACAAATTGCTCATATACAGGCAAATAAGGAAGAAGTAATTGCTGCACTTCAAAAACGCCACTTTTCTAAAGCTACAGAATTAGTGGAAAAAGCCATTTCGATAGATAATGAAAGAAGAACTACACAGTCTTCACTCAATGATTTGCAAGCAGAAGCAAATACAGTAGCAAAGTCTATTGGTGCATTGATGCAACAGGGCAAAAAAGAAGAAGCAAATCAGGCTAAGGAAAAGGCAGCCCAAAGCAAACAAGCCGTAAAGGATTTAGAAGAGAAATTAAAAGACTTAGAAAACGATTTAAGAAATTGTTTGTATGAAATTCCAAATACGCCTTATATAGATGTAGTGGCAGGAAAATCAGCAGACGACAACGAAGTTATTGAAGAATGGGGTACTGCTCCATCGCTTTCAGACGATGCACTTCCTCACTGGGAACTTATCAAAAAATATGATATTATAGATTTTGAGCTAGGTGTAAAAGTAACAGGAGCAGGTTTTCCAGTGTATAAGGGAAAAGGCGCAAGGTTGCAGCGTGCTTTAATCAATTATTTTTTAGATAAGGCGATGGATGCTGGTTATAGCGAAGTTCAGCCACCTATTTTGATAAATGAAGCATCTGGCTATGGAACGGGACAGCTTCCAGACAAGGAAGGACAAATGTATGAAGCTACGGCAGATAGTCTTTTCCTTATTCCAACAGCAGAAGTTCCGATTACTAACCTTTATAGAGACGAGATTGTAAAAGAAGCTGATTTTCCTATCAAAATGACAGGACATACGCCTTGTTTCCGTCGTGAGGCAGGTTCTTGGGGAGCAGATGTACGTGGCTTGAATCGTTTGCATCAGTTTGACAAGGTAGAACTTGTTGTGATAGAACACCCAGAAAAGTCGTATCAGCGTTTGGAAGATATGCTCTCTCACGTAAAAGGACTTTTGGAAGAACTTGAGTTGCCATACCGTGTGTTGCGTCTTTGTGGTGGTGATATGGGCTTTACTTCTGCGATGACGTATGACTTGGAAGTTTATTCGGCTGCACAAGGTCGTTGGTTAGAAGTGAGTTCGGTAAGTAATTTTGAAACTTATCAGTCTAATCGTTTGCAGCTTCGTTATCAAGATGAAAATAAGAAAAAACATTTGGCGCATACGCTCAACGGAAGTGCTTTAGCCTTGCCACGCATCGTAGCTGCCATTTTAGAAAATAATCAAACCGAAGATGGAATTACAATTCCAAAGGTATTACAAGACTATTGTAGGTTTGAGAAGATTGATTAGTTTTATTTTATGGGACAAGGCACACCTTGTCCTTCATTATTTCTAAACAATCATTCAAAATCAAAGTTCTGTAAACGTATTTGTAAATAGTAAACCTTATCACGGTTAATTTAGTAAAGTTCATTTCTTCATAGCATTGGGTTTGTAAGTCTAACATTATGAGGAAATAATTATAATTTTACTTTTGATAAGTTATTGGCAATCAGACCTGTGAGAAGCTGTGATAACCTTTAGTAAAACATTTTTTAAACTATTCTTATGAAAAAAATATCGTTTTTTCGATTTTCCTTATTCTTTGTTGTCTCAATATTTCTTTTTTCTGCCTGTAAGAAAAATGTTTCTACTCCTGCCGAATTTGCTAAAAAGTATGGTGTAGAACAGTTTGATTTTAAATTTTTAAGTACAAAGTCTCATCTTTCTTTTCAAAATCAGAAGCAAGAACTGGGAAGTAAAGTCGATATGCGACTAGCAAAAGATAGTTTGATATGGCTTTCAGCTCGTCCTGCCTTTGGAATTGAGGCAGCTCGTATGCTTATTCGTACAGATTCGGCTTTTTTAGTCAATCGTTTGGAAAAAAGCTATTCGGCAGTCGATATTCGTTCGCTTAGTCAGCAAGTCAATTTTGATGGCGATTTCAAAACGCTACAAGCTTTATTTTTAGGAAATGTTCCTCCACTAGACCAAAGTATAGTACCAGAAAGGCAAGAAAAATATTTTGTATTGAAGCAAATCTATGAGCTTTTCGAAACGTCTATGTACGTGAGTAGAGAAAACAAAAAACTCTCAAAAGTTGCTGTACAGGAAAAAGATGGAATGAATAGCCTTTTTATAGATTATAGTAATTTTCAAGTTTTGGATGGAAAGAAAGTTCCTTTTAAAGTAAATGCAGTAGCTAACTTTTTCAATCAGAAAGAAAATAAAACCGACCAAACTAAGATTGAAATCGAACACAAGAGCATTAATTTTGAAGATTCAGATTTATCATTTCCTTTTTCTATTCCATCAAATTATGATAGGAAAGAATTAGGCAAGAAATAAGAAACTTATAAAGAGAATGAATAAATATATTCTAACAATAGTATCTGTATCTTTTCTAATGTTATCGTTTTTTCATACTAATAAAAAGTCAATAGTAGGACTTTATGGAAAATGTGGGAAAAGCTATATGGCTTGTACACAAATTGATATAAAAGAAGATAGTACATTTGAATACTATGTTTTTTATGATGTTGGAGGAGCTTCTATCAAAAAAGGAAATTGGAAAGTAAGTAAAGATACATTGATATTAAATACATTCAATCAGCCTAAATTTGAAAGAGGTTACCATATTTTAGATAGTAGTTATAGTGATATAAAAGAAATTTATTTTTTAGATAGAGATAGTATCCCTTTACATTACAACACGGTGGTAATTAATCAAACTGACTCATTATTTCTTGACGCTAATGGTATAGCAAAATATAAATTGCCAATAAATGATGTTCAAATTTTTGGATTAAATGGGCAGAAAAACACATTTACTATCAAAACAGAAAATTACTCTAAGATAGTTTTCTTCGTGGATGATTTTATATGTCATAGTCAAGATTATTTAACTAATGAAAAACTACTTATTGAAAATAATTCTTTAAAACCATATTATCATTGTCATAATAAATTTGCAGATAAAGGATTAAAAAAAACAAGTATCAAGAATAAAGCATTTTAATTCGTAATTTTTAATTGATAATTCGTAATTGAATAAAAATCATGTCCTCAAAAGATAAAAACCTAAGTACACATTCTGAAAAATCTATTCAAGATATTTCCTCTAAGCAGTTTGCTATTGTGGTAGCAGAATGGAACACAGAAGTAACCGAAGCTCTTTATGAAGGAGCATACAAAAAGCTAATAGAATACGGTGCAAAAGAAAAAAATATTCATCGCCACGACGTACCGGGAAGTTTTGAGCTTACTTTGGCAGCACAGTGGGCAGCACAAAAGTCAAATATCGATGCTATTATCTGTTTGGGTTGTGTGATTCAAGGCGAAACACGCCATTTTGATTTTATCTGTGATGCTGTAGCTCACGGAATTACAAATGTAAATATAAGATATAACAAGCCTGTGATTTTTGGAGTGCTTACGCCAGACAATCAACAGCAAGCTCTTGACCGTGCAGGAGGAAAACATGGAAATAAAGGCGATGAGGCTGCTATTACAGCAATAAAAATGTTAGGTTTGTATTCTGAAATAACAGGACAAAAAACAAGTGTTGGGTTCTAAGAACCAATTACGAATTACGGACTAAAGTCAATTACGAATTACGAATTAAATACATAATGACATACCTCCGTTTTTTCGTTTAAAATCTTCTTTCGTAATTCGTAATTTTTAATTAGCTCTGCTGATTATTTTATAATTCGTAATTGATTGATTTATGTGGCTTCGAATAGCTAATTTCATTTTAAAAAACAGAGTATCGCTTTTGATTCTTCTTTTGGTGCTGACCGTTTTTATGGGGTATCAAGGAACGAAGGCAGAGCTTTCTTATACGTTCTCAAAGGTAGTTCCAGACACAGACGAAGATATTATCTACTTCAAAAAGTTTAAAGCACTTTTTGGGCAAGATGATAATGTTGTAGTTTTGGGAGTGGAAGATGAAAAACTATTTGAGTTAGAAAACTTCCAAAAATGGCAAAAACTACTCTACGATTTAGAAAAAATAAAGTTTGAGAATACTAAAAAGATAGAAAATTTAGGTGATAGTGTGGATGCTGTTACAGGGGTTATCGGACTGGGAAAACTGCCCTACATTCATAAAAACCAAGAAATCAAGAAATTTGAAGGAAAGCCTATTTTTCCAAAACAAGTTCAGACACAAGACGAGTTAGATAGCCTTTTAGAGTTTACTTATCAAATTGGATTTTATAAAAATCAGCTTATCAACCCAGAAAATAAGGCTTCTTTAGCTCTTATTACCTTTTTGCCAACCATTACAAGTACGGCATACAATCATCAAACTGTTACTAAAATATCAGAACTGGGAGATAATTTCACACAAGAAACGGGTATAGAAATTCACTACGTAGGTTTGCCTTTTCTGCGTGTAGCTATTTCTAATAAAGTGAAAGGCGAGATGGTAATTTTTCTCTCTTTGTCTATTGCCATTACAGCCATTTTTATTTTTGTCTTTTTCCGTTCTTTTACGCCAGTTGTGGTTTCCCTTACGCTTATTTCTATTGTGATTGTTTGGACTATAGGAATTTTGGGAACATTAGGCTATGAAATAACTATTCTTACAGCTCTTCTTCCTCCAATTTTGGTAGTTATCGGTATTCCAAATTGTGTTTATTTTATCACAAAATACCATCAGCAGTGTAATGAGAAGAAAAATAAAATTGATGCTATCAAAATGGTTGTCAAAAAGATTGGAATTGTTACGCTCATTACCAACACAACAACAGCTATCGGTTTTTTAGTACTGGTCAGTACAGGAATAGGAATTTTGAGTGAGTTTGGACTAGCAGCAGGAATTACCATTTTTGCTACGTTTTTCATCTCAATTCTTATCTTGCCTATTGTCTTTTCATATCTACCAATGCCAGAAGGAAGAAGAACCAAACACCTCAATCAAGGACTTATAAATGCAACACTAACTAAGTTTGACTATGTGATAGAAAACTACCGTCCGATGATATATCTTTTTACTACTTTAATTGTCATCTCGTCTGTAGTAGGGCTTACTAAAATTAAGGCTAACTCTTTTATGGTAGATGACTTGCCAAATGATAGTAAGGAAAAGAAAGATATTGCTTTCATAGAAGAGAATTTTAAAGGAACAATGCCTTTAGAAATCGTCGTTGATACAGGAAAACCTAAAGCCTATCGAAAACCACAGACGTTAGAAAAAATAGAGCAAATTGAAAATTATGTAGATAGTTCTGCACACCTTTCTTCTGCAGTTTCGTTAGTTACCTTTATTAAAGCAGCCAACCAAGCCTATTTCAATCAGAGTGAACAATCTTTCAATTTACCAGACAAACGCACAGGTGCGTATGTTTTGCGCTATTTGAAAGGACAAGACGACCCAACTTCTATTTCTGCAGCCTTTGTAGATACCACACAGCAAATGCTTAGAGTTTCTTTGAAAGTGGCTGATATTGGCTCATTGCGTTTAGATTCTTTAGTCAGAACGAGCCTTCAACCAGAACTAGACAGTATTTTCTCTGATTCTACAATGAGTGCAAGAGTAACAGGAACAACACCTATTTTCTTAAAAGGAAATAGTTATCTTATAGAAAACTTGAAATGGAGTTTACTTTTAGCTTGTGTATTGGTGGCGATAATTATTGGCGCACTTTTCCAAAACATTCGTGTGATGATGATTGCCATTATACCAAATCTCATTCCTTTGCTTGTTACTGCTGGACTTATGGGATTCTTTGGGATTCCTCTAAAACCAAGTACAGCACTTGTTTTTAGTATTGCTTTCGGAATTGCTGTTGATGATTCGCTTCACTTTTTAGCTCGTTTTCGTCAAGAACTTTTAGCGTGGGATTTTGATAGACACAAAGCTATTGATATTTCTCTTAGAGAAACAGGTAAAAGTATGATTTATACTTCTATTATTCTCTTTGCTGGCTTTATCATTTTTGCGTTTTCGTCTTTTGGTGGAACAGTCGCACTAGGACTTCTCACTTCTATTACGCTTTTAGTGGCAATGTTTACGAATCTGATTTTGCTTCCTGCCTTGCTTCTGACATTCAATGCAAATATTCGCCGTTCGAACCATCCACCGATTGAAGAATAGAATAAGAAAAATGTAGGTCAAAGGATTTACCTTTGACCTACAAGAAAGTTATAAAACATTTTTCAAAAGTTCTGCAAGTTCATTTTGTGTACTTTGTGTTTTGTCTTTGGCATACCAACCGTGTAGAGATTCTGAAAAGGCTTTAAAATCAGCTAATTCTGGATTTTGCTTTACCTTTTCTTTGTATTCTACGACCAGTTTTTGTGCTTCGGCTGGTCTTGCACCCCAAGAATCAATAATTTTTAGTTTTTCATTTTCTTGCTTTACAAAAATAAGTTTTGGAATGGCTCGCCCACCATTGGTTAAGAAAGCATCTATCAAATCTGGATTTTCATCTCTCAAAAGAAAACGAATGTCTAATTTTTCTCCTGCTTCTTCTGCTATTTTGTTCATCACAGGAACAATCTGTGCAGCATCTCCACACCAGCTTTCACTCATCACTACCCAATAGTATTTTTCATCAGAAGGCAAATTCTCCAAGGTAGTTTTTACATTATCATTCAACTTGGTCGTTTTGTCAAGTCTGTTCATACGATACATATTTGTATTCGTATATTCTAAAATCTCTGGGCTCTTATCGCCATTTGTTGTTGTGCCTTTGTCTAAAAGTTCTTGTCCAAGTGTTCTGTATTCTTGATATGAAATAGACTTCTCCAAATAGCTCTTGTCTAAATATTCCACGGTTAAGTTTGTTTTGATATGAATAAATGTTGATATGTAAATATATGGATTTATACGATGATTTTTGCTTGGGGTTGCAAAAATAGGAGAAGTACTTCAAACAAACTTTATTTTTTGATAGTTAAAGAGTTGTTTAGTAATGTTTTTCTAGCTCTAGCAAAAAAACAGGATTAAACCAATTCATAGAGTACAACTAAACTCTACACTTTTTAAACTATTTTTTTTGATATGGCTTCTTTTTTTACATCTGTTGTTTCTTGGCTTCTTGTCGTTCCTGCTGCTTTTTGTATTGTAGGAACTATCTTTAGTTTTATAAAAAATGAATCTTGGTGGGTACGTGGTTTTGACTTTCCTCGTATTCAAATGTTGGTTTTAATACTCTTTTCAGCTATTATACTTTATTTCTTTAATGAAATAAAAATTATAAAATATGTTCTGTGGGGGAGTCTTCTTATTGCACTTTGCTTTCATAGTTGGGTAATATTTCCATATTCTAAATTTGCTAGTAAAGATGTTATAGATGTTGTCAACCTCAAGAATAGCAAAGCAAGTGTAAGTGTTTTGGTCTCTAATGTTTTGATGGATAACAGAAAAACGGAAAAGTTGAAAGCACTTATCAAAAGAGAAAATCCAGATATTATTTTTTTATTAGAAACTGACCAGTGGTGGGCAGATGAAATGGACTATTTAAAACAAGAGTATCCACATCATTTATTAAAACCCAAAGATAATACGTACGGACTTTTGTTTTATTCTAAAAAAGAACCTGTTAAATTAGATTTTAATTATTTTGTTCAAGATGATGTTCCTTCTGTGGTTGCTACTCTAAAACTAGACAATGATAAAGAGGAAACATTTGATTTTTATGGTGTTCATCCACGCCCACCTGCACCAAAAGAAGCCAAAACGACTGTTCCAAGAGATGCAGAGCTGGTTTTGGTAGGAAAAGAAATTCAGAAAAAAGATGTTCCAACCATCGTAGCAGGAGACTTTAATGATGTCGCTTGGTCGCATACCTCAAGACTTTTCAGAAGACTTGGCAACTTACTAGACCCACGAATAGGAAGAGGAATGTACAGTACATTTCATGCAGATTATTCTCTCTTGCGCTGGCCTCTTGACCACATTTTTCATTCCGATGAGTTTCAAATTATTTCTATTAAAAAATTAGAACATGTAGATTCTGACCATTTTCCTATCTTTATAGATTTAGCTTATGTTCCTCACGAAAAACATAAACAAGACGAAGCAAAACCAGAAGATGATGACCACGAAGAAGCAGAAAGAAAGGTCAAAAAGGCAGAAGTAGATAGTACAACAGCATTATAGTTCTATTTTCTTCATTTATTTTCAATTATTAGTTGCTTGTTAGTGAAAGAGTTAGTATTTTTGCACTCCCAAATATAAGAAGAAGGAGCAGCTTTTTTATAAGAGACTGAGATAAAAGATTGATAATCATCTACATTTCTCCTTCATTTATTCAAATTTTAGAGGTATAGAAATAGCTTTTGGGAAACTAATCAATCTTGTTTTGATTAGTTTTTATTTTTATGACTTCGACTAATAATTAAATTCCAGTATAATGCCGATAGGATTAATTGGTAAAAAAATCGGAATGACTAGTTTGTTTAATGCCGATGGACGCAGTGTCGCATGCACAGTAATACAAGCTGGTCCTTGTGTAGTAACACAAGTCAAGACTGAAGAAACAGACGGCTACCGTGCTGTACAGTTAGGTTTTGGAGAGCGTAAAGAAAAAAATACTCCTAAACCACTTCAAGGACACTTCAAAAAATCAGGTACAACTCCTAAGCAAAAACTTGTAGAGTTTCGTAATATGGGTGTTGAGTCTGATACTACGTATGAAGTAGGTCAAGAATTGAACATTACAGACCTTTTCGAAGAAGGTCAGTTTGTAGATGTTGTAGGAACTTCTAAAGGTAAAGGTTTTCAAGGTGTTGTTAAGCGTCATGGCTTTGGTGGTGTAGGTCAAGCTACTCACGGTCAGCACAACCGTTTGCGTGCGCCAGGTTCAATTGGTGCATCATCTTATCCTTCTCGTGTATTCAAGGGTATGCGTATGGCGGGTCGTACAGGTGGTAATCGTGTGAAAGTGAAAAACTTGCGTGTAGAAAAAGTAATGCCAGAAGCAAACATTATTGTTGTTTCGGGAGCAGTTCCAGGCGCAAACAATTCTACTATTCTTATTCAACGTTAATCTTAGAATTTCTAAGTTTTAGCTTGTAATTTATCTGAATATTTATTTTCAGAATTTACTTTTAGATTACTTTCATTCTAAAGAAGATTAATTGAGATAATTAATCTAAAAAACGAAAATCATTATGGAATTACCCATCTTAAATAAAGAAGGAAAAGAAATCGGCAAAAACGCAACGCTTTCAGACGATGTATTTGCCATAGAACCAAATGACCACGCAATCTACTTAGACGTTAAGCAATATTTAGCTAACCAACGTCAAGGAACGCATGCTTCTAAGCACAGAGGTCTTGTTTCGGGTTCTACTCGTAAAATCAAACGCCAAAAGGGAACTGGAGGCGCACGTGCAGGTAGTATTAAGTCTCCTGTATTTGTAGGTGGTGGTCGTATTTTTGGACCAGAACCACGTAACTACAGCTTCAAACTCAACAAAAAAGTAAAACAGTTGGCTCGTAAGTCTGCACTTTCTCACAAAGCTAAAGCAGAAGCTATCACTGTTATGGAGGATTTGAAAATGGATGCTCCAAAAACTAAAGAGTTTGTTTCTCTACTCAATAACTTGAATCTTTCAGGTAAAAAAGTTTTAGTAGTAACAGGTCAGCAAGACGATACAGTATATCGTTCGGCTCGCAATATACCTAAAACTAAAGTTTTGCCAGCAAATCAATTACATACATACCACATCATGAACAGTGATGTAGTATTACTTGCAGAAGGTGCATTAGAAGTAATTCAAGCTGCTGCTAACTAATATTTATTACAATTTTTTAAAAAGTTAAATCAAAAGAAGAATATGAAAACTATTTTGAAAAAGCCTGTAATTACCGAGAAAGCAACAGCAATGAACGAAAATGGTGTATATGTTTTCATCGTAGATAAAAAAGCTACAAAGGCAGAAATCAAAACTGCTGTTGAGGAAATGTATGCAGACCAAGATGCTAAAGTTGCAAAGGTACGTACAGCAATTATCTTTGGTAAGCCAAAATATCGTTATACAAGAACGGCAATTACTAAAGGTCATTCATCAACTTACAAAAAAGCGTTTGTACAACTTGCAGAAGGAACTACAATCGATATATTTGATACAGAAGAAGCATAATCTATAATGATTAATTGTTAGTTGATTAGTATAATTCATGGCTAAAAACTAACAATTAATCATTCATACAACTTCTTTCTTTTCTAAAGAGAATACTACTAGAATTTTTTTCTGTAAAATGATAAATGATTACTCACGTGTATTTCATTAATCACTCAACATTAATAATTCATCATTAGAATTTCTCTTTTTATTTTAATTTACGTTGCAAAGTTTCTTAATAGAAGAAACAACGAAAAAGTAGCAGTAATAGCGCAGAAAAACAGTTTTCATTTATCAAGAATAGTCTTATTCAAGGTAAAGAGTATCAAAAAAACACAAAATGTTTTTAAATGATAACTGATTACTGGTAACTGGTAACTGAAGTTATTGTGCTGCAAAGCCTTTTTCGTCTAATCAAAATCAACATGGCTGTTAAAAAGTTAAAACCAATGACTCCAGGTCAGCGTTTTCGTATAGCTCCTACATTTGAGGAAATTACGACAAGCACTCCTGAGAAGTCTTTACTTGCGCCTTGGAAAAGGACAGGTGGTCGTAACGGACAAGGGAAAATGACAATTCGTCAGCGTGGTGGTGGACACAAAAAACGCTACCGTATCATAGACTTCAAACGCTTGAAACATGGTGTTCCAGCGACAGTTAAGTCTGTTGAATATGACCCAATCCGTACGGCTCGTATCGCTCTGCTTTATTATGCAGACGGTGCAAAAGCGTATATGATTGCTCCACAAGGAATCAAAGTAGGACAAACAGTAATGTCTGGTGAGAATGCTTCTCCAGATGTAGGAAACTGTCTTCCACTTGGTGTTATGCCTTTGGGTACAATCGTACACTGTATTGAAATGAAACCAGGACAAGGTGCAAGCCTTGCTCGTAGTGCTGGAGCTTATGCTCAATTGGTAGCTCGTGATGGCAAATATGCTATTCTTAGACTTCCTTCTGGCGAAACTCGCATGATTCTAGGTACTTGTTATGCTACTGTTGGTACAGTATCTAACGGAGACCACATGAACATAATTATGGGTAAAGCTGGTCGTAAGCGTTGGCACGGTCGTCGCCCTCGTACTCGTGGTGTTGCAATGAACCCTGTCGATCACCCAATGGGTGGTGGTGAAGGGAAATCATCTGGTGGTCACCCTCGCTCACGCACAGGCTTATATGCTAAAGGAAAGAAAACTCGCAAAGCGAACAAATATTCCGATAGCTTTATTATTACTCGTCGTAAAACTCGTAACTCATAATTATGGCTCGTTCACTCAGAAAAGGTCCTTATATAGACTATCGCTTAGAGAAAAAAGTAGAAGCATTAGAGCAGACTGGCAAAAAGACTGTAATCAAGACTTGGTCTCGCCGTTCTATGATTTCTCCAGACTTTATCGGACATACTTTCGCTGTTCATAACGGCAACAAATTTATCCCTGTTTATGTAACTGACAACATGGTTGGACATAAACTAGGAGAATTTGCACCTACTCGCAACTTTCGTGGGCATATTGCCAAGAAAGACAAGCGTGGGAAAAAGTAAGGTAGTCGTTTTTTTTAATTCTGTTTCATCTTTCTAAACAACTAATAAATGGAAGCTGTTGCTAAATTACAGAACGTACCTACCTCTCCACGTAAAATGCGCTTAGTCGCTGACATGATTCGTGGAAAGAAAGTAAGTTCTGCAATAAATATGTTAAAATTTGAGCCCAAAGTTGGAGCTCGTTATATGGAAAAATTACTTCTTTCGGCAGTAGCCAACTGGGAAGTAAAACATGAAGACCATGCTAACCAAATTGGTAGCTTAGTCGTAAAAACTGTCTTCGTTGATGGTGGTAAAATGCTTAAGCGCATTCAGCCTGCTCCTCAAGGAAGAGCGCATCGTATTCGTAAACGTTCTAACCATATTACTATTGTCGTTGCTTTACCTGAAGGTGGTGCATCACTTGCTGATATGACTGAATCTATTGCTAACCAAGCAGCAGAGCAAGCAGCAGAGGCTTTAGAATCAAACGATAATAAAAACCAAGATAACTAAAAACTAACACTATGGGACAAAAAGTAAATCCTGTTGGCTTTCGCTTGGGTATTGTTAAAGGCTGGGACTCAAACTGGTACGGTGGCAAAACCTTTGCAGACAAGCTCGTAGAAGACGAAAAAATTCGTAAATATATTCGTGCTAGAATTCAACGTGGTGGTATTTCTAAAATTATCATCGAACGTACACTCAAGCGCATTACAGTTACTATCCACACTTCTCGCCCTGGTGTTGTTATCGGACGTGAAGGTAAAGAGGTAGATAACCTTAAAAATGAGCTTCAAAAACTTACTTCTAAAGAAGTACAAATCAATATCTTCGAAATCAAACGTCCAGAAATGGATGCTCGTTTGGTAGGTGAGAATATTGCTCAACAACTTGAAGCTCGTATGTCTCACCGTCGTGCAATGAAGCAAGCTATTCAAGCTGCTATGCGTGTAGGTGCAGAAGGAATCAAGGTTAAATTATCTGGTCGTTTGGGTGGTGCAGAGATGGCTCGTGTAGAACTCTACAAAGAAGGAAGCACACCTCTTCATACACTTCGTGCAGATATTGACTATGCTGTAAGTGAAGCAAATACTATCTATGGAAAAATAGGTATTAAAGTGTGGATTTACAAAGGTCAACTATACGGCAAGCAAGACCTTTCTCCTGCTGCTCTTGCTGAAAAGCAAGAACGTAGTGGACGTGGTGGCAACGACCGTCGTGGTGGTGGTCGTCGTAACGACAGAAACAAGCGTGGTGGTAATCGCCGTGGTGGAAATAGAAATGATGGAGGAAAGAAATAAATATAAGGTATAAATCTTTGTTTATAGCTTTTTGAACTATCAAAACTATTTTCAATATATATTAGAAGTGAGATATATTTCTTTTTAGAAATATATCTCACTTTTTTATTAATACTACTTTTATAAGACAAATTCAGCAACTAGAAAGATAAAAAGGCAACTTTTTTGCACTGTTTGTAGTAAAAATAAATATAATCCTATCATACAATAAGTCTTTCAATCTCAATGAAATCAAGTAGTTCCTATTCTGCTGCATTATATATTCTAAAAAAAAACTGCTCCAACTTTCTAAAAAAATCTTTCTTTAAGAGAAATATTTACTTTCTTTTCATTTTTAGTAGTATGCTCCTTATGGCTTCCTCGTGTAAGCCCTCTGTAAAAAAATATACAGAAAATGCACGTCAGTTGATGTTGGAAGGAAAATTTGAAGAAGCTATTCCTATCTTAAATACAGCTATCAAGAAAAATTCTAGCAGTCATGAAGCCTATAACTTACGTGGAGCTGCTTATTTGGAACTAGATAAGTTTGAAAAAGCCAAAAAAGATTTAGATAAAGCTATCAAATTACATAAAAAAGACTATCGATATTTTTACAACAAAGGCAGAGAAAATACTGGAAGAATATGAAGCTGCCATAGAAGATTATAACAAGGCAATTGAACTTAACGAACATGTATCGAATATGTATTTAGAACGAGGACAAATTTTTTTGAAACTAAATAAGGGACAAGAATCCATAAAAGATTTAGATAAGGCTGTCATGCTCAACTCATCTGAAAAGATGGCATATTTCAATCGTGCAGAAGCTCATTATCTGCTTCACGAACTCAATGAAGCTATTACAGATTTGGAAAAATGTATTCGTTTGGACGAAAAATTTGGTAAAGGACACTACCGTTTAGCTCAAATTGCACTAGAAATAAATCATAACAGAGCCAACAGAGATATTTGTTTGCATCTTAAATCTGCTCTCAGCCAAGGGTGTCCAGAAGCGAAACCACTTATAAACAAAGTTTGTAGATAATCATAGTTCTAGCTTCATAGAGTATAAATCAAATCCTTCTGCCCAAAAATCTTTTTCTACTTTTTCTAATTTGAACCCTATTTTCTGATAAAACTTATATGCTAACTGACTTGTCCTTACAATAACAGAAGTAATTTTTTTATTTTTGATATGTTCTATTCTGTGTAGTAATAGCTTTTTTCCAATTCCTTTTCCGTGAAAACTTGGATGAATAATATCCCACGATATACGAGCAGAAATAGGGTTTTCAAAATAATTGATTCCTCCACATCCGATAATTTGATTTGTGATTTTATCTTCTATTACAAAATAATCCTCTTTTTCGTCTTCTAAATATTCTATAAAGTCTTGTTCTTCTTCTATTCCAAAATATTTTGGAATATTGAGTCCAATGAGTTTTATAAGTGAATTTTTATCTTTCTCTTGATAATTTCTAATCTGAATTTGGATATTTTTGTCGTTCATTACTTCAAATTATTGTTCGTAAATAATACTTTTGTCGAATGAGTTTCAAGGGAGAGGTTTATCACAGACGAACTAATGAAAATAAGAAATAATTCTATCTAGTGTCAACTCTTCAAAGGTAAATCTATTTTTATAAACTCTTATTGCCTATACTTGCATCCAAATTATTTTTAAAAAATTCAGTTATATCAGATGACATATCAAGAAACATTAGACTATCTTTATTCACAGCTTCCTATGTTTCAGAGAACAGGGGCAGCAGCCTATCGCAATGATTTGAATAATATTAAATTGCTTTGTAAAGAACTAGAAAATCCAGAAAACCAGTTTGATAGCATTCATGTGGCTGGAACAAACGGAAAAGGAAGTACTTCTCACATGATAGCTTCTGTTTTGCAGTCGGCAGGATATAAAGTAGGACTTTATACTTCTCCCCACTTAAAAAATTTTACAGAAAGGATTCGTATAAACGGAGAGGAAATCAAAAAAACATTTGTAGTTGAGTTTGTAGAAAAAATAAGAAATACGATTAGTTCTGTTTCTCCTTCTTTTTTTGAAGTAACTGTGGCTATGGCGTTTGAGTATTTTGCTAAAGAAAAAGTTGATATTGCTGTTATTGAAGTGGGTATGGGAGGACGTTTGGATGCTACCAATGTTATTTCTCCCTTACTTTCTGTAATTACAAATATTGGTTTTGACCATCAACAATTTTTAGGAGATACTTTGGGAAAAATTGCAGCTGAAAAAGCAGGAATCATAAAACACAACACACCTATTATTATCAGTCAGAAACAAGAAGAAACAACAACAGTTTTTGAAAGAATTGCTGAAGAAAATAACGCTGAACTTATCTTTGCAATAGATGAATATACAGTCATAAAAAATGATAGAGGCAATTTTGATATACGAACCAATGACCTAAAATGGATAAAAGGAAAGCCTTTTTTCTATTCCATTGAAAATATAACATTAGATTTAAAAGGATTCTATCAGAAAGATAATATAGTTGGTGTTATTGCTGCATTAGAAAAACTTAAAACTATAAAATCTAGCAGAACAGATGTTTTTTTTAGTTTTACAAGTAAAGATTTAAGAGAAGGATTGCAAAATGCATCAAAAAATACAGGGCTAAAAGGACGTTGGTACTTACTTAATGAAAAACCAAAAGTTATCTGTGATATTGCTCATAATCAAGATGGAATACATCAAATTATTCATCAGCTCAAATCAGAATTGGAGAATAAAAAATATACTACTTTACATATTGTTTTTGGAGCAGCTAATGATAAAGATATAAGTACAATTCTTTGGCTTTTGAAAACAGAACTACAAGAGCAAATAACGCAAAATGTTGTATTTTATTTCTGTAAGCCAGATGTACCTCGTGGACTTGAAGCCATCAAGTTGAAAGAGCAAGCAAAAAGCTTTGAACTTGTAGGTGAAACGTACAGCAGTGTGAGTAAGGCTTTAGAAGTTGCTAAAAAAGAGGCTAAAGAAACTGATTTTATTTATGTAGGAGGGAGTGCTTTTGTGGTTGCAGAGGTAGTATCATAAAAAAAGTCCCTTTGTAAATTTTTACAAAGGGACTAAAAGTTTATTCTATTTTAAATATTAAGAATATACTTCTTCAGCATGTTCGATGGTTTCTAGGCGTTTCCAAATGGTATAACGAGCATCTTGCAATACTTGAACAGAGGAGATAGGCATTTCAGTTTTGTTTTTCAAAACATCGTCCATTTCATCCAAAATGTACTTTTCACCACGCTCACACTCTTCCAAAATCGATTCAGTATTATCCGAAGACAAGGCTGCCTTAAAATCTAGCCAGAACTTGTGAACAGCACCTAATGTTGTTCCATCATTTCTTCCTTGAGTTACGGCAGGCGCACCTAGAGAAGCTAACTCTTGATTGATGGCATTCAAAATACCTTCACGTTCTTTGGCAAAGGTTGTAAATAATGCTTTTAGATGTGGTGTATCTACTTTTTTGGCTGCGTCTTTATAGCCTTCTACACCATCAATACATAATTCTGCGATATCTTTAAGATATTCTCTTGCTTTGTCATTATTCATCTTGAAAAAATTTAGATTAAAAAATAATATTAATTAAATATTTTGTTAATTTTAAAAACTACATAAAATATTTTTTGTAGGATTAAAATAACGATATAAGAACACGCTTGAAGTAAAAAATGTTTGAAATACTTTTAATTTTATTTGCTGCAAGTGTAGAAAGGTGTAAATTTTAACTTTTGGAATAGAAAGACCAAAAATAAATTCAGACAAAAAATGTCCTTATAAATAAAGCTTATCATGGCTTTTTATAGGTCTGATTATCAATAATTTACTAAAAATAGAATCTTGCTTATTTCTTCATAGTTGGGTTTGCAAAACCTATGAAGAAATGGACTTTACTAGAGTACTGGACATGAGATAAAAAGTTGTTGGTGTCGCTACGCTAAAACACCA
>NZ_JAHDIG010000059.1 GCF_020630935.1 Bernardetia sp. | reverse complement strand
ATGCTAAAACACCAACGAATGGTACTTTTTCCCTGTTCTGTGACTCACAGAACAGCAAATATCTATGGATGTCCAGTACTCTAAAAAACGACACACCTAATACTACCAAGTTTTATAATTTTTATCTATAAAATAATGGAAACAAACACGTCTATACCTACCGAAGAAGAAGAAAATAAAATACAGTCTCCTAAGAAATTTAGGAGGCGAAATAAAGTTCGCTCTAAGAAGCAAAAAATGTCTTGGATAAGCAAAGTCAAGAAATTTAAACTTATTCGTAAAGACCCTTTTGGAAATTTTGTTTTTCTGAAAAGAATGCTTGTGAGTGTTTTGGGAGCAGCTACGTATCCACGTTTTAATATCCTCAACAAAACTAAAGTTGAAGGGGCAGAACACCTTATCAACCTTCCCAACAAAGGTGTAATGTTTATCTCTAATCATCAGACCTATTTTGCAGATGTAATGGTGATGTATCACGTTTTTTGTAGTGTAAAATGGAAGTTCAAAAATATTAACTTCCCTGTCTATTTGCTCAACCCACGTACAAAAATGTTTTATGTAGCTGCCGAAGAGACGATGAAAGACGGAGGCTGGCTACCCAAAGTTTTGGCTTACACAGGCGCAGTAACCATAAAAAGAAGTTGGCGTTCGAAAGGGCAAGAAGTAAGTCGTGGAGCAGATACATCAGCTCCAAACAAAATCAAACAAGCCTTAAATGAAGGTTGGGTAGTAACTTTTCCTCAAGGAACAACAAAAGCATTTGCTCCAGTAAGAAAAGGCTCTGCTCACCTAATTCAAGAATTAAAACCAATAGTTGTCCCTGTTTACATCAATGGTTTTAGAAGAGCTTTCGATAAAAAAGGATTCTTTTTGAAAAAACGAGGTACAGAACTACAAGTAACTTTCAAAAAACCTGTTCAGTTTACAGACGAACATACTATTGAAGATATTCAGAAGTTTATTGAAAAACACGTAAAGCTCCCTGATGAGATGAAAACTATAAAATAGTTTAGAGTACTGGACATGAGATAAAAAGTTGTTGGCGTCGCTGTCGCTTAAACAACAAAGAACGGCACTTTTCCCTGTTCTGTGAGTTACAGAACAGCAATATCTATGATGTCCAGTACTCTAAAATATTTATAAAAAAAGGCTTGAAAACAGAATTTCAAGCCTTTTTTATTTACAATGAATTTAGAAAAGTTAGCAAATCAGTTCTGCTGTCTTTTGAAAGTTTTATATACTTTTCTTTACTATTTTCTGCTTCTCCTCCATGCCACAAGATAGCTTCTTCTATCGTTTTAGCTCTTCCATCATGCATAAAAGTAGCTAAAGGATTAACTCGCTGAATCATTCCTAGTCCCCAAAGTGGAGGAGTTCTCCACTCATTGCCAGTTGCTCCAAAATCTGGACGGTTATCTGCCAATTCATCTCCCATATCATGTAAAAGCAAATCTGTATAAGGATAAATAGTTTGATTGGAAAGTGCTTTTATTTCATGAAAATCTGTTTTCATTTTTGGAATATGACATTTGTTACAATTCAAATTAGAGAATAATTCTTTCCCTCTCAAAACTTGTGTATTCTCAGCATCACGACGGGCAGGTACAGCAAGGGTTTGGCAATACAAAACTACTTTTGCCAGTTTTGATTCACTAATTTCCATTTCTTCCTCTGTACTTCCAGAAATAGCGTCTTTACAATTTTGCTGAATATCTGTGCAGTTTTCTATCGGATGAATAGAAGATGTAATTCCCATATCTCCATTAAATGCTCCTGCTACCTGTTCTCTGATTGTTGCTTGATTGGCTTTTAATCCAAAACGACCTAATTTTACTTGTCCTGTTTCAGCTTCCAAAACATAATTTGGCTTACCAGAAATACCGTCGTTGTTCATATCATTTTCATCAGCAAAAGACAGAATGGTTTGTTCAGAGACTGCTTCCAAAAGCCCTAAGCCTGCAATATGTGGGGCAAGACGAGGAGAAACAACTGTATTTGGATGCACATTTCCATAATTCATTTTATCGAAATTATAAATAGGCTTTTGAAGTGTGTAAGTTGTTCCATCTGTAAAATTTCCTGTAATAGTTTGATGAGAAATAGAAATATTTCCTTCTGGTTCAATACCAAAAATAGCTTGACTAGAAAGCTGGCTGCCGTATGTAGGCTCATTTTCGTATTTTATGCCATTTCTGACACTTAATTTTATCACTAAGGCAACAATATCATCTCCAGTGTTTTGGGGAAGATTTCCACGCCCATCAAAGGCATGACATCCAGAACAAGAACGTGCGCTAAAAAAAGCTCCCAAACCATCTAACCCTACAGTAGAAGATGGAGCCATTACCCAGTTGGCTTTAAAAAAAGAATTTCCTGTTACAAATTGCCCATTTTCTTCAGCAGTAAGCCCATTGGCAGCGTGTCCGAAAGCATTTACAGATTGGTCGAAGGTGGTAGCATTTCCTCCAGCATAAATTTCACTTTCTTCAAAAATAGGCTCGTCTTTTTCATCTTGACAAGAAAATAAAAGGAAAGTAGAACAAAGTAAAGTTAGAAAGTAAAAACGCATTAGTTTGTTGATAATTTTAGCTTAAAAATTTTGATATAATCTATTTATATATTCTTTGTTTTCAATCAACTTATCCATGCTTATCTCAAAAGTATGGACATTTTTTAGGTTAGGAAAGCTAATTTTTCCTTTTACTAATGATATAGAACACAGTAAATTGAGGTAGTTTACGATAAGCAGAAGTTTTTGAATATTATTTGTCTTTACCTTAGTAAATCCTAATTTACTCGCTGTTCTCTCATTTATAATGTAGCTTGTTCCCTGTATTTTTAGACTTTTTGTTTTATTTTTATCTTTTACTTCATATTCTGAAATAAGATTTAAAATTCCTTCTAAGTATTTTTTCAAAACGAATTTTGATTGCCCTGCATTTTTAGTGTTTTTATCGAAGAAAAAAAAGTAATCAAATAGAGTCCCACCATGTATATAAATCATCCCCTTTTTTTCTTTCTCTACGATAAATAAAGATGAATAATAAATAAGTTGCCCACTTTTTATTTGAGCAGGAACATCAAAAAAAGGGGCAATTATGGTAAGAGAAAGACTGATAAGAATCCAAATAAGAAAACCTAAGTTGAGATAATAAACTATTATACCAATAACTAATAAGACAAGAAGAGAGAACAAAGCAATCTTGAATTGTATTGTTTTTTGTTCTCTCTTTGTCTTTAAGAAAAAAGGATGTTCGAAAGTAGGATTCATTTACAAATATAAATGATACAGTGTTATTCCAAAACAACGTTAATTCCATATAAAGAAGCCAATTCTAAAATCATATCAGCTTGTTCTGTGAGTGTTTGTACACATTCTTGAAGTCTAGCTCGCCCTGCTGGTTCTACCATTTCAGTTTCAAAAGGATTCTGAACAGCATTTACATTTACCATAGTTTGATTCATTTTAGCATCTAAAGCATCTGTTTTTTCAGCATCAGCATTTCTGAAAATATCTGAAATACTTGTTCCAGAAATAACAGTTCCATCTACTCTTGTGTATCTTCCGAAATATACATTATCAATAGCAAGTGCATTGGTTACTACGTCTCTGTCTGTATTATCACTAAAACAAGAGTGTTCGTTTTCTCTGTCTGGCTCGTCTAAAGCCACAAAAATACGCTCTCCTGCTAATTCGCCTTTGCTAAGAGAGGCTATTCCTACCAATACTTCTAACAAACGAGCTTTTGGGTTCGAACTATTCTCAAAAGAGGCTCTATAATTTCCTTCTGTTTCAGGCTTCCATTCGTTTAAGACAAATTGTAAATGGTCTAGTAATAAACTAGAAGCTGTAAGAAGATAAGTTTTTCTGCGCTCTGCATTTTCAGCAGTTGTGAAATCTGTGAAAGAGCGATTTCCTCCTCCTGCACCAAGTTCTGTATCTTGTCCCCAAAGTAAAAATTCGATGGCATGGTAACCTGTACTTACGTTGGTTTCCCCATCTTTTTCATTAGCATCTATCAATGTTTGTTTGTCAATAGTTGGAAAATCTGTTGGGTTATTAATAATTCCTGTTGTTGGATTTCCTTCTACATAATCAATGTATGACTCGTCTAAAGGCCAAGCATTGATAAAGCCTTCTACACCTTCGTCTCCATCAATAGGACCTCCATAAAAACGATATGATTCTGTTTGTCCGTAAGGTTCTCTGGCAGCTTTCCAAGCTGTTTTTGCAGCTTCTAAACTAGATTGTGAAGGACTTTGAACAAATGCTTTGATAGCATCATCTAATAATTTTGCTGTATTGTAGCTGTCTTCATAAGAAGCATAAACAATATTTGCATAGTTAGATAAAAAACTATTGGCTTGCGTTTCATCTAGTTTTATTTGAGTTTCTTCATCTTCATTTTTTTCATCTTTACAAGAAGAGAAAAATAGGCTACTACAACACATAAAAAACAAAAGCAAGAAAGAGATTGATATTTTTTTCATTATTGTGGCTTTAAATTTTTGATTTGTTTGAACTATATTAAAAACTTATTTAAGAATGAGAATACAGCTAATAGTTTTAGTTTATAATCTCAATTTTATTGAAAAATAGGTGTTCTCAAATAACCTATAAATATTGTTCTTATTTAGACTAATTATTAATAGCAATTGCAAATTTAGCTCTATGATTTTATAAAAACAAGTGTTATTTAGATTAATTCTACATAAAATGGAAAAGACCTAGAAAATAAATTTCTAAGTCTTTAGTTTTCAAGATGATATTGAAAGATTATTTTTTGTTTCCTTCATTTTGTCTTGGAATGGGTAAACCTAACTTTGCTAATGGAATGTAGTTGAAAAAATAATAGCAATACGGCAGTACTGATGCAATTTTTAGGTGTAGTTTAGTTTTCATATTGGTATTAGTATTATTTCCATTTAATGTTTCTAGCCTTTTTTCTACTACATAAAAAAACACTACTTTCTAAATTTTTAGAGAGTAGTGTTTTGAGGGTATTATAAATTATTGATTCTTACTTAAATTTCTTTATTTCTCCAGATTTGACTTTGTTGAAGTAGGTTCTCAAATCTTTCCGTACTTCAGGAGAAAGCAATATCAGACCTAAAATATTTGGAAATGCCATTCCCAAAATCATCATATCTGAAAAATCTACTACTGCACCAAGCTCAATAGAAGCTCCAATTACTACAAAGATTAAGAAAATACCTTTGTAAACTAAGCTGGCAATTTTGCCTTGTCCAAACAAATACGACCAAGCTCTTTCTCCGTAATATGACCAAGAAACCATTGTTGAGAAGGCAAAAAGTACAATAGCAACTGTTAGAACATAAGGAAACCAAGGAATTGATTTTCCGAAAGCTCTTGAGGTCAATAAAGCACCTGATAAACCTTCTTGGTTAGCGTATTCTCCTGTAAAGATGATAACAAGTGCTGTCATTGTACAAACGATTACAGTATCAATAAATGGCTCTAAAAGAGCTACAATTCCTTCACTCACAGGTTCGTCTGTTTTGGCTGCCGAGTGAGCAATAGAAGCCGAACCTACACCAGCTTCATTTGAGAAGGCTGCACGACGGAAACCTTGAATCAAAACACCAATAAAACCACCAGCAGCAGCTTCTGCATTGAATGCCCCATCAAAAATTAACATAAGAGCATCCCCAACAGATTCAATATTGATAACAATTACAGTAAGAGCTGCCAAAACGTAGATTCCACACATAAAAGGAACAATCTTATCTGTTACCTTCGCAATACTTTTAATTCCTCCAATGATGACAACACCAACTATCACAGCGAAACCAATACCAAACCAAACACCATTTCCTGCCAAAGCTGGAATTTGTCCTTGCAACTGGTCAAAGGCTTGATTGACTTGGAACATATTTCCACCTCCAAAGGAACCTCCTACACAAAGTACAGCAAACACCACTGCCAAAATCTTCCCTAGTGTTCCCATACGCTTTTTAGCCAGTCCTTGACTTAGATAATACATCGGACCTCCAAAAACTGTCCCTTCTTTATCAATGATTCTATATTTTACACCAAGCGTACATTCTACAAACTTAGAAGACATTCCTAAAAGTCCTGCCGTAATCATCCAAAAAGTCGCTCCTGGTCCTCCGACAGAAATGGCAATCGCTACACTAGCAATATTTCCTAGTCCAACTGTTGCAGAAAGTGCTGTTGTAAGAGCTTGAAAGTGTGAAACTTCTCCGTGGTCGTGGCTTGGGTCATCAAATTTTCCACTTACTAAATCGATAGCGTGTTTAAATCCTCTAAAGTTGATAAAATTCATTTTGATAGTGAAGAAGGTAGCGCCTAAAACGAGCCAAAATACTACTAAAGGAATTGATTTTGTTTGTGGCGTTCCGTTTGGATTCAGAAGTGGCTGTTCTTGGTCGTAGTCAATAGTTCCTAATGCACCTCCATTTGTACGTACAACATCACGAGCATCTTTATTTTGATTTACATCATAGACAGTCATCCCTTCTTTCAAGACAATATTTACTGTTCCATCAAACTGTGCATAAATTTCTCTATCATCTTTGTTGGAAGTTACTGTCGCAATCATATCTCCCTTCTTAACTTTTGCCTTATCTTCTACTAACCACTTTTTTACTGTGATTTGAGTTAAAGACTTATCCATCACATAAGGAGGCTTTATTTTTCCTTCTTTTATCTTAATTTTTGGGTCGTATATTCCAATGGCTGCAAAAGGGTCAAAGAAAAGAACAGTAGCCATTGCTCCCACAAGAGGAGTAAATGTAGCATTTAAGTTTTCTCCTCCAGACTCTGGCTCTACAGTAGCACTAAACTTTGCTTCTTGATCGTTAGCATCTTTTACAGTTAGAGAAACTGCTGCACCTTCTGTATTTCCTTTACAAGTGTCTGCCACGATAGGCGTGCCTGCATTAGACCAATAATAGCGATAAGGTGGTGTTCCTCCTTGTATTTTAGCCACCACAATTCCGTCATTTATGCTCGGGCTTGGGTTGATAGTTTCTAATTTTCCTGTCAGTTCATTTTGAGAAAAAGCAGTAAAAGAAAATAGGATAGAAAGCAGTAAGGTAAATAGAAAAACTCCACTTTTTTGTAGTAGTTTTTTAGTGGTAGAGTTTTCTTTAACGGAATAATTCATAGGGAAATACAATTATATTTTAATAAATAGTTGGGTAAACTAAGTTTAGTTGAAATATTGTTTATGCTGGTTCACAAATTAAACAGATATGCAAATTAAGGCAAAATTTACTTTAAATAACATAAAAGTTACTAAAAAAGGCTCACTTTTAAGACTTAGAATAGTTTTTTATACAATCTTTTACTGTTTGTATGTCTTTGTTTGAAACAAAAAAACGAATCTCATTTTCTGAGATTCGTTTTGATTGCTAACCCTAAACGAGTACTGAAAACTATCGTTTAGGGTTGAAAACTACTTCTTAAATTCCAAAACAGTTTTTTCAATAATCTGACAACATTCTAACAACTGCTCTTCGCTCATTACGAGTGGTGGCGCAAAGCGAATGATGTTTCCATGTGTTGGTTTGGCAAGTAATCCGTTTTCTTTCAAAGCTACACACAAATCCCAAGCTGTTGAGCTTTCTGGAGAATCGTTGATAACCACAGCATTTAGAAGTCCTTTTCCACGAACAAGCTCTACCAAGTCAGATTTATCAGCTAATTCTTGCATCTTCTGACGGAAAAATTTTCCTAACTCCTCTGCTCTTTCAGAAAGTTTTTCGTTTTTAACTACTTCCAATGCTGCCATTGCTACCTTACAAGCGAGTGGATTGCCACCAAACGTAGAGCCGTGTTCCCCTGGTTTGATAGTAAGCATAATTTCGTGGCTAGAAAGCACAGCCGAAACAGGAAAAACACCACCAGAAAGAGCTTTACCCAAAATCAAAATATCTGGCTTAAAACCTGCGTGGTCGCAGCATACTAATTTTCCTGTACGTGCGATACCTGTCTGAACTTCATCAGCAATAAATAAAACGTTCTTAGACTTACAAAGCTCATAGGCACTTTTCAAATATCCTTCGTCTGGAACAACTACTCCAGCTTCTCCTTGTATTGGTTCAACCATAAAACCAGCTACATTTGGGTCTTCTAAGGCTTTTTCTAAAGCTGCTAAATCGTTGTATTTTACAATCTCAAACCCAGGGAGGTAAGGACCATAATCGCTGTACGCACTTGGGTCTGTAGAAGAAGAAACGGCTGCAAGCGTACGTCCCCAAAAGTTATTTTCTGCAAAAAGTATTTTAGCTTTATTTTCTTCAATGCCTTTTACTTTATATGCCCACTTACGACAAAGTTTTATGGCAGTTTCTCCACCCTCTACACCTGTATTCATTGGCAAAACTCTATCATAGCCGAAAAACTCTGTCATAAATTTTTCGTATTCTCCCAAAACGTTGTTGTAGAAAGCACGAGACGTAAGGGTTAGTTTTTGAGCCTGTTCTGTAAGAGCTTTGATAATATGTGGATGGCAATGTCCTTGATTTACAGCACTATAAGCAGAAAGGAAATCATAATATTTTTTTCCGTCTGTATCCCAAACGTGAACGCCCTCGCCTTTTTCCAACACTACAGGAAGTGGATGGTAGTTGTGCGCTCCATAATTGTCTTCTAAATCGATGTATTTTTGCTGACCTGCTGATACGTTTTGTGTTTCTGTAAGCATAGTTATTGTTTATTTAGATAGTTTGTTTGTTGATTATTAAATTAAACTTAAAATTACTCAAAAGTTTTTAGAAAGCATGTTTATCTCCTAGCACTAAAATCAATAGCTCCATCGCTCCACTTATCAGCATTTTTGATAGCTGGTAACACTTCTTCTGCTTTATCTACAAAAGTCCATATTTTGAGATGTTCTGGCTGCATAAACTTTTCTTCTACCGATTTTTCTAGCATCTCTTTCAAAGGATTATAATAGCCATTCGTATTGAGAACTATAATGGGTTTATCAAATAAGCCTAGTCTTTTCAAAGTAATTGCTTCTAGCAATTCTTCTAGCGTACCTGTGCCTCCAGCCAAAGCCACAAGTGCATCTACGCCTTCTAAAAATTTTGCTTTGCGTTCGTGCATTGTTTCAGTAAACTCAAAATCTGCTACCTTTTTATGCGCCCACTCTACTTCGTTCATAAATTGAGGCATAATTCCTTTTATTTTACCTCTATTTTCAATAATTACATCTGCAAGTTTGCCCATAAGTCCAACAGCACCACCTCCATAAACTACTTCTACATCCGATTTTATAAATTCTAATGCTAGTTTCTCTGTCTCATCAAAATAATTTTTATCTATCTTGGAACTAGAGGCACAATACACACATATTTTCATGTTTTTTTTATTTTGGATAATGTTTAGAATGCTGAGATTTACAAGTAAAATTACCCAAAAAATTTCAAAATCTTATGTGGTAGTTCAAATTCTGAATATAATTGTCTGAGAATGAACCTATTTATACAAATAGATGTACAACTAATAAACATACTATACTCTTCAACTACAACATGAAAAAAATACCCTTAGAAGAACATTTGAAACGAGCTATCGCTAACAAAAGTAAAATTACTTTTTTAGTTGGTGCAGGCATTTCAGCAGAAAGTGGAATCCCTACGTTTAGAGGAAAAGAAGGGTATTGGAAAGTTGGTTCTGTCAATTACAAACCTCAAGAAATTGGAACATATAAAATGTTTTTACGACAGCCTTTCGAAGTGTGGAAATGGTTTTTGTTTCGCAATACAGTTTGTAGGGCAGCACAGCCCAATACAGGACATTTTGCATTAGTAGAAATAGAAAAAATGTTAGGAGATAAGTTCGCTCTCATTACTCAAAATGTAGATGGTTTGCATATCAGAGCAGGGAACACCTACGAGAGAATGTTTCCCATACACGGAGATTTGAATTATGCTAGATGTGGAGACTCTTGTTCGGATAAACTTTATCCTTTTCCAAATATTCCCAAAAAGCGAGATGAAGATTTAACTAAAGAGGAAATCAGACTACTCAGATGTAAAAAATGTGGTTCGTTTTTGCGCCCTCATGTATTGTGGTTTGATGAATACTACAATGAAGAGTTTTACAAAGCGCAAT
Organism: Bernardetia sp.; assembly: GCF_020630935.1. NCBI lineage: Bacteria > Pseudomonadati > Bacteroidota > Cytophagia > Cytophagales > Bernardetiaceae > Bernardetia > Bernardetia sp. The sequence continues at coordinate 19,823 of NZ_JAHDIG010000059.1, read as the reverse complement.
CAGCTTTGAAAGTTGCTGAACAGACAGAGGTTCTTTTTATTATCGGAACTTCTGGTTCTACTACGCTTCCTCATCGTATTTTCAAAATTGCGCTACTCAATCGTGCAGTAATAGTAGTTATTGATATTGAATCCAATGTTTTTTCAGAAGTTATAAAAGAAGATTATGAAGCGAGCTATATTTATAAAGCTACAAGTGGTGAAGTACTTCCTAAAATAGCTCAAATGATTAATAAATTGTTGTGAAATTATTTTTCCTAACTATTTTCTTTTGTATTCGAACCTTTTTGCATATTATTTGCGTAAGCATAGAAAATAAATGTTTTATAGACGAACAATGGTTTTTATTCGTTAAGTAAGTCAAAAACTAAGATAAAATTCTGTTTTTTTACTATTAAAATAAGCCAGCCAAAAAAATATTCTTATGCCTACTTATATCTTTACTACTTTTTTACTTCTACTTTCTTTTGGAGCATTTGCACAGTACGATACACACTACTTAAAAAGTGGAAATCAAGACTTGATACAAGAAAATTATGTACAAGCAGAAGAAAATTATACTACCTCTTTAAAACACAACAGCCGAAATATGGAGGCGTACCTCAAAAGAGGAATCACACGCTGGCATTTAAAAAAATACAAAGATGCTATTTCAGATTTGGATAGAGCTATTTTGTTTAATTACAAGACAGCAGAGGCAAATCTTTGGAAAGGTAAGAGTTATTTTGCAATGGATTCGTACAAAGAATCAATAAAATATTTTGATAAAGCACTCCAACTCAATACTGAAAAAGATGCTCAAATTAATGCAGAAATCTACGAGTATAAGGGGTTTGCCTATCAAAAACTCAATAATTCAGAAAAAACAGCCGAAAACTTTAGATTAGCATTAGGAGAAGGAAGTCAAAATTCAGCAGAACTAAATTATAAACTAGCAACTATCAATTATTTGAATAAAGATTATGAAGCAAGTCTAAAAAATCTGCAATTAGCCAAACAACAAGGGCATCCCAACCGTGTAGAGATTTCCAACAAAATTGTAACTTTAGATAAACTCATCAACGAACAGAAAAAAGCAAATCAGAAAAAAGAAGTCAAATTTCATTTTCAAAATCCATCCTCTCTTACTGCTACAGTTTCACAACCATTTTTTGACTTGGAAGTTTGCCTAGAATCTGAATTGATGGTAAATGAGGTCAAAGTTTTTATTAATAACAAAGAGCAAGACCCTATTAGAGGACTGACCGTAACGCCAAGTACAAAATGTGCTATTACGGTAAAAAGAAAAATTCCTTTGCAAAACGGTACAAATGAAATCCGTTTGGAAGCTACAACGGCACAAGGGACATTTTTCTCTCAAAATGCAAATGTTACTTTTTTAGCTCCTGACCGAACGGAAAATGTACTAGCTTCTATGCCAAAAGTTTGGGCAGTTGTGGTAGGAGTAGCAAGTTATACGGCTATGCCAACGCTTCGTTATTCGGATGATGATGCGTATCAAATGTATGCGTTTTTGAAAAGCCCAGAAGGTGGCGCACTTTCAGATGACCAGATTACGCTTTTAGTAGATGAGAATGCTACAAAATCACAGATTACAAATTCTTTAAATCAAAAATTTAGTGCTGCTTCTGAAAATGATTTAGTTATTTTTTATTATGCTGGACACGGTTTGGAAGGCTCATTTTTGCCTTACGATTACAATGGAACAGAAAGTACAAAACTTCTTCACAAAGACATACAGGAAATTTTTACAAGTTCAAAAGCAAAAAATAAACTCTTCATTGCAGATGCTTGTCATTCGGGAAGCAGTAGCGAAAATTTGCGTGGCAATGTAAAAGCTACAATGGACAAATACTACCAAGCACTTGCCAATACTTCTGGAGGAACGGCTCTGATGATGTCTTCGAAGGCAGAAGAAACTTCCCTTGAAAACAAGACCATTCGCCAAGGCGTATTTAGCTATTACTTAATTCGTGGTTTGAAGGGAGAAGCTGATTTTAATGCTGATAAAATTGTTTCGGTAAGAGAACTTTTTGATTATGTTCAGACACAAACTCGTCAGTACACCAATTATCGCCAAAATCCAGAACTATACGGACTTTTTGACCCAAATATGCCGATTGGTGCTGTTAGGAAGTAGTTTTGTCGTTAGTGGAGACACCAACAACAGCTAGATAACATTTTTAGGTTGAAGACTTGTCTTTGACCTATTTTTTTGTCTTTAGGCTATCAGAACGATTGAAATACAAACCAATTATGGAAGGCTCATCTTTTATATAGTTTATAGCTTTTAAATAATAAACGCCTGTTGCTTTGCATTCAAATACAACCTCATTTTCCTTTGGGTGTAAGTAGAATTCCGTTGTTGCTTTCCTGCTATTCCCTTTGTATAATTTTACGTTCGTTATTCCTTTTTCAAGACTAAATTTATATTTTGTTCCTTTACTAAAAATGCAAGTATAAGTTGGAACTTCAGGATAAGTCCAATATATTCTATGATAAATAGTATAGTTTTTAATCAAAGCATATTTCTCATCTATTTCACTTGTCAAATCTTGCGAAGCCACAGCTAATAAAGCAGAATTAGGAAAATATTTGCCACTAAATTTCAAATTATACTTTCCTGTATTCTTGCAATCAAAAATGATAATCTTATTTCGATAGGAAGAATCTCCGTAAGTAATTTTATTTTCTGCTATGATTTCTGACTGAGAATCAAGTAAAAGCATATCAAAATAACGCTTCGAAAAATACTGAAACTTATATCTCTTTCCTTTTTCCAAATTCAGTTCTAAAGTGGTTTTTCTCTTGATATTGTAAATATTCTCTATTGCATAATCACTTTGAATGCTGTTTTGAATCAAAAGATTATCCTGCTGCTTTTCAGAAACGTCTTTGTAGGGTTTGCAGCTACCAAGTAGAGCTAAAACAGTAAAAATCAGTAAACTATGGTATAATTTCATAATAATTTTCATTAAAAAAAACCACTTATTCATTAAAAAAATAAGTGGATTCTCTAAGATAGAAAAATTACAGATTATTCACGCCACGGAATAAGCAATTTTTCTACTTCTGGCAAAAGGTTCAAATCTTGTGTACACATATCCTCTGCTCCATTATAAAACTTTTGAAAAAATACCTCAACTGTTCTGCGATATTCTGCACCTTCTTCATCTCCAGCCCAAAGTCTATAAAGTCCTGGAATAACAGCTCTAGGAGTATATCCCATATCTTTCAAAATAGTTTGTGTAACTGTGTGCATTGCAGCGCACCAACCGTAAGCCATTTCTACTCCCGAATCTTCAAACAGCTTGTCAGCAGTATTCAAAATTTCAGTTCCTAGTCCATTGGCTTGATAATCTTCGTGCGCAGCAATTACTAATAACTCTCCTCTACGCAACATTTTCCACATTGTGATTATTAAAGCACAAGCGATTCGTTTATTTTCTACGTCTTCCACCACAATCAGAAAATTGTTGCCTTTATTGAAGGTTTCTCCTGTTCCTAAAAATGGAGCAAAGCCATCAGGCTGAAAAAGTAATTCGAAATCACATCCTTTGAGGGCAGGAAAGCCTGTTTTGTATGCCTCTGAAGCACTCTTTAAATCGTCTTCTGTTCCTTCACGAACTACAAACTTTCCATCTAAAATGCTTTTAGGTTGTAAGGTTGCCCAGTCTATTGGTTCACAACCTTGACGTGTACAAACATCTTGAGGCATATCCAGCCAAAGGCTGTTCATAGATTTACGGTTATTCATTTTGTATTTATATTAAAGTTGATAGGATAAACAATTAAGAAACTAGCCAATTGGTTGCTTTTGTTGTGTCATCAAAAAAACGAACTGCAAACCCTCCTGTTTTCTCCTCTTCCATAAGTTGTTCCATTGATACTTGAGCAAATATATCAGGAGTTTCTACAATAGCAGCTTGTTCTACTCCAAGTTCGATACACTTTGGAAAGATATTTTGAGCATGCCACTCTTGTAGTTCGGGTTCGATAATAAACTGCATTTCTTGATTGTTTACCAAGGCTTTTTTGGGTTTGTATTTTGCGAAAAAGTCAAGATAAATTAGCATTTCTTCTTTAAATTTTTCGTTATCTAAATTTTCACTATCAGGCTTGAAAATATGTGAAAAAATAGAATTTTCTTTGTCATAATCAAAGATAGAATAGTCGCTCTCATAAATAACCATAATTATTAAAATTAAGTGAAAGAGAATTAATGTTTTAGTAAAAAAATATTATTATCTCAATATAGTACAAATTTTAACAAGAGCATATCATTCATTAAAAAAATGATAAAATATTTTTATCAAAAACTAATCGCCAAAGCACTTCCCAAAAACTGATTCGTAGAAATTAGCTCATTATCTCTTACAAAATAATCATCTTTGCTATTCAAATTTCTGTATTCTATTCGCCAAAGTAGTTTTTCTGCAATGGCATAATCAAAATTGAATGAAAAACCTGTTACTTGAAACCCATTTTGTGTTGTTTTGGGAACGATAACACCATTTTGGTCATTGTAATGTTCTATTCTTGCAGCTAAAGCAATTTTTTGAGTAGGCTTGTATCTTGCTATCAAAATAGGCGAATACCATATATTATACTCTGAACTTTTTGTTTCTTTTTGTTCTGTTCCGATGTCGAAACCTGCAATGATTCCAAATTTTTCAGAAAAATCAATCTGTGTGAAAAAATTATGAAAATAACGCATTTTTTTCTCGTCTGTTGGATAATCATTCCCTACAAAAGAACTACTATTTAATGTTACTTTTTCAGTTGGAGAAAATGTAATCTGATGTCCAAAACCTAGTGTTTGGTTTCCCTCCACTCTCTGAATGCGTTGCCAGCCATTGAGCAAAAGTCCAGACAAAAACCACTTTTCATTGTATGAAGTGTAAGAAATTTTGATTCCACTTTCATAATAAGGCGAGTTTTCAGCCAAAATACTTCGTGTCATATTCCAACAGTCTTTTCCTACTGCACTCTCAAAGCCAATATGCGAACTAAAAATACCTGCATCTACCCAAAGATTTTTGTTTTTTGAAAGACGAGTTCCTATATATGCTTCATAAATATTTCTCAAAACACCTTCTTCGGCTGCTAGGTTGATGTTAGAATACGTTCCTGCCATAAGGGCAATCTTTGCACGAGCGGAGTAGGTTTCATATTCGGCTTGTATAAGTCCTAGATTTAAAGCTAGTTCATTATGACGATGATAGGCATAGAAAAAATTAGGTCGTACGTGATTTTCTGGCTCATTAAAGTCGTAGATATAGTAGGTTTCCAAATACGCACCGAATTTTATTTTTGATAGTATAATATCTAGTTTTGTAGTATCATTTTGAGCAAAAAGTGATGTGGAAGTCAAGAAAAAGCAAAGAAGTAGTAGTTGTTGTCGCATCTTTTTGAAATTTGAGTTGGTGTAGTTAGAAAAAAAATAGACATTTTAAAGTTTTGTATTCATTGAAAAGCGAAATTGTATCACTGTTTAATGTATTGCTTCAAATACCTTTTTAGAAAGTTCTTCTATTAGCCCAGCATTTATTTCATTACTTTCAGTAGAGTTTTTTATGAAAATAGCAATAGCGTAGGTACTATTGGGAGTTTCTACAATTCCAATATCATTTTCGGCTGCTTTTAACCCAAACTCTTTTCCTTCTATTTTTTTACGAAACGAACTTCCTGTTTTATGCCCTAGAACAATATTTTCACTTTGAGGCAAACCAGCTTTTATTTTGTTGCTACCTGTTTGTGTCTCTACCAAAATCTTCCACAGAAAGTCATGTGTTTCTTTCTTTAAAATATTTCCTTTATAAAAATGTCTTAATAAAAGTGTAGCATCAAGTGGTGTGGTTGTATTTAGATACTGATTTTGAAAATCTTCGTGCATTTTTTCCTCACTGGCAGCAATCGTTGTGTTTTTTAAGCCTAATTTTTTAATAAAATTATTGGTTTTCTGTACGCCTTTCTGATTATATCTTTTTCTATTTTGGATAAGTTTGGCTTCCAAAAGTGGTCTTTTGTACTGATATTTTTCTATATAATTTTCTCCTCCCAAAAGGCGAAATAAAATATCACAAGCGTTATTATCGCTTTTCGAAACCATATAAGAAAGTAGTTCTGTAAGTGGTATAGAAACTCCTTTTTGGAGTTCTGCTTCATAATTTCCTTTATGTTCTTTCTTTAAATCTTCCCTCAATGGTGAATATGTATTTTCTAAAATATCTGATTTTTGAATAATTAATTTTTCGTTTAGTTTAAATTTACCCTCATCTACTTGGCTCAAAACAGCCAAAGCCAAATGAAATTTATAGACGCTCATGGTAGGAAACTTTTCTGCCCCCTTTTTATCTGTACTTTTATTGTCTATAGTGTTAGAATACACTCTTTCAAAACCCCCATTATTTTTATATCTATCAAACTTTATAACAGATATTCCGACAGTAAGATTGAGGTTTCTTTCTTTTAGATAAGCCTCTATTTCAAAGGGCAAAGGTGCTATACGTTTTTTATCTATATCGTACCTTATTTTTTGGGCAAAGCAATTACCAAAACAAAACAAGCAAACAAAAAGTAGAGGCAAAACAATAGAAAAATGAAATTTCATAAAAAATATTTAAGTGGTTTTGGGTTAGACTATTTTAAATCTAAATATAATTGATTAACTTACTAAACTATATACAGGAAGCTGATTATTACTATTAGTTTAAGGCAAATTAAAAAAAATATGAGAAAGGTTATATTCTCCTTATTACTTTTTATAACAACAACATCTTTTTCTTTAGCTCAAATAGATTCTCTTCAAAACGAACTCTATAAATTTTCTTTGGACGAACTTACTGAATTAGACAGTAGTAGATGGGGGACTTATCTTAAATCTTTCTTCACAGTGGAACATTACCAAAACAGTTCAATGGGGAGTTTCTATCAAAAACCTTTTGAATGAGAAAAATCTTTCTCCAATGAATAGTAATGCAGGAGGAGAAGACGTTTCAGCAGGAACGCCAGCGTGGGAAACCACTACTGGGTGGACTACACTTCGATTGAATTTTTAAATGTATAATTCTTTCAATTATAATTATGATTTGATATAATTACTTTTGTATCTTGTTTCATAATTTAATTTTAATCTATGAAAGAAATTATTAAAATTGCTGTTAAGTGTGTAGAAAATAATAAAATCGCAAAATGTTTTGAAGTTATCCAAGAAGTTTCTGAACAGTTCCACTACAGTTTAAAAGTTAGGTATTCTAGGTTCAAAGATGAGTTCGTGCATGGTAATATTCAGCAAGATTATCACGAGAGGCTGATTGTTTTTCTTAAAGAAATAGAAAGAAGAGAGTTTCATCAAGAAATAAATAATCAAGCTCTGAATCTCTGTATTTTATCCACTACAAAAGATAATATCGTTTGTCAGAAAGAACTCGTATCACAAATCCCTAAACACATACATCACAATGCAGATTGTAGCAAGTGGAAACCTTTTATAGATGAAAACTCTATTTCAGAAATGATAGAAGAGTACAAAACTAAAGTGGATTTTGAAGTTACAGAGCGTTATGTAGAGAAAGATAAAATAACAAAAGATGAAAAAGCACGTTTTTTAAAGAATACAGATAAGATTATTTTGATAGTCGACCCTTTTGCGTTAAACAAAGAAAATCTAAAAATAACAACAGCTTTCAACAATGATAACATAGGAGCGTGTCTTGTTTTGGTATGTCAGTCGATTTCATTTGAATTGTTTGCGTATATTCGTACTCAAATAAGGGCAACGTTTGAAAATTTACATGACTGCTACATAGATTACAAAGAAAAATACACACATTATATTTTTCCAGTTTCTACGAAAGAGCAGTTTTTCAGAGGATTGAGTAATGTAGCTCTCATCAGATTAAAAATTTCAAGCCAAATACAAGATTTAGATAAAGACGACAAAATAAGAAATCAGAGTTTTAAATTTTAATAAATATGTTTGTTTCCTTTTACTCATACAAAGGTGGTGTAGGCAGAACACAGCTACTTGCAAATGCTGCTAGTTATTTGTGTTTTTACAAACATAAAAAAGTATTATTGCTAGAATGGGACTTGGAAGCTCCCGGACTGCATCATTATTTTAAAGATTCGGAAGGGAAAAGTACGAAAGTTGAGAAAGATGGTTTGATAGAGGTGCTAGAAAAGTATATGAATGTAGCGCAGCGAGGAGCAAAAATAGAGAAAGAAGAACTCCCTTTTTTTACAGAAGAAAATATTATAAACGACCTCATTGTTTCCAAGACAGGTAAAGGAAAAGTAGATTTGATTCCGTGTGCCAACTACTCAAAAGAAGGTTTTACAAGAAAGCTAAATGATTTTGACTGGAGAGAGTTTACAGAAATGAGAGATGGAAACGTCTTTATTAGTTTTCTCAAAACCAAACTCAAAGAACTAGATTATGATTACATTTTCATTGACAGCCGAACAGGAATAGCAGATTATTCTGGAATTTGTAATATCCTTTTACCAGATGTAAATGTAGTGGTAGTAGCTCCAACTGACCAAAACTTTGAAGGTTCTTTGCGTATAACGAAAGCTATTTCAGAACACCCATTTTTGAAAGAAGGAAATCGAAAGCCTTTTATTTTACCCATTTTAAGTAGAATAGACAGAGACGTGCCTAACTATGAAGACTGGGTAGAACGTTTTGAAAATGAATTTGGATTTGTTTGTGAAGTTTTATTGGATGAAAAGCTCAAAAAATTTAAAAAAGAAGCCTTTAGGGATTTGTATATTCCACAGACAACACTTTTTTATAATCGCTCCATCGCACTAGGTGAAAATAGACTTTTTGAGAAAGAGGCAAAACCAATAAGAGAGATTTCTATATCTAAAAATTACGCAAATATAGCCAACTACATTGATAGATTAAATACAGAGCCTCATCTAAATTTCTATGATGAAATTACTACTGAACTTTTAGAGAATTGGTTGGAGGAGAATGAAGAAGACTTGGAAAGCTATGCTAGTATTTCTGATACTTTTGATGAGATTGGAAATTTAGAAAAGTCTAAAGAGTTTGCAGTTCGTGGTTTATATTTATCTCACAAAAGAGACAATGCCTACATGTTGAGTTTGTTTTATCAAAGATTAGGGTTGATAGCAAAAAGATTAGGGGATTACGAGTATGCATTATTTTGTTTTCAAAACCTCTATGAGATTCAAGAAAAAAGATATTCTCTTTCAAAGGATAATCTTTATGATTTGAGTATTTCAATACAATTTCTAGGAGTACTTTATTTTGACTTGAATAATTATGAAGATGCATTAGAGTGCTTTACTATTTTTAATGAACTTGCTAAAAAAATGCTCAAAGAAGTTCCAGAAAATATGACATATAAGCATTTATTAATAACTTCTTTGCAATATTTGGGAGGCGTTTATATGAAAAAAAATGAGTTTAAGAAAGCCATAGGTTTCTTAGAGAAAATGAAACACCATGCTGAAAATAAATTTTATATAGAACAAAATATAGAACACAAAGTAGCGTTATCTACCTGTTATAATCTCTTAGCTATTAGTTACAATATGCTAGATGAAAGAAAACAAGCACTATTTTTTTTGGAAAAAGAAATTGCTACAAAAACAGAAATACACAACAGAAATCCTAATAATATACATTTTACTGATTCTCTTGCTGTAGGCTTTTTGAACTTGGGCAGATGGCATTACAACCAAAACAATACAGAGTCTGCAAACACTTATTTATCAAAAGCTAAAGAGATATTTATGCAGATAGTAGAACTATCACCTACAAATAAAGAATTTGTAAATCGCTTGTCAGAAGTAGATATAGAATTAGAAAAAGTGAAAAATTTAAGAGTGAATAAAACTAGTTAGTCCAAAAACTAGCTAGTTTTGCTTCTCATTACACAATATCCCCAAGCTGTGGGCGCATCACAATTTCTTCCACTACGGTTTGGTTAGAAAGTGAATAGACCGAATAAATTGTATCTGCAATATCACTTGAAGGCATAAAACGCTCTTGTGGTAGCTCTACGCCTTCCCAGCTTGCTGTATAAGTCGCTCCAGGCAAGACAGAAGTAACCTTTACATTATGCTCTTTGAGTTCCTCACGCAAAACTTTTGTCATTCCGTGTAATGCAAACTTCGAAATGCAGTAGCTTCCACCATTTGGATAGGCTGTAATACTTGCTGTTGAGCAGATGTTAAAAAGATGTCCATCTTTTCGCTCCACCAAAACAGGCACTAACATTCTCGTTAGGTGATAAGCACTAAAAAGGTTCGTATGTATCTGAGTTTCAAAACTCCCCTCTTCTTCTTCTAATATTTTTCCAGGGATAAAAACACCTGTATTGTTCACCATTACCTCAAAAGGTTTTTTAGTAGCATCTTCTTTTTTAGCTTCTTTTTCATTTAATAAAATGATTTTCTTTGCGTAATCTCCAAAAGCAACAATATCCTCTTTTTTAGATAAATCAGCTTGTCTGTAATACAAAACCACAGGATTTTCTTTGGTAGAATATTTTTTTTCTAATTCCTCTTTGAGCGCAAAGAGTTCTTCATTGTTCCTAGAACACGTAATGGCATCGTGTCCGTTTTGCATAAATTTTTCTAAAATGGCTTTTCCTATGCCTTTTGTTCCTCCTGTTACGAGTATCATATATAAATAATTGATAATTTTAAAATGGATAATGGACAATTAAATCTATTGTTGCTCATGTCCTACAAGCAAGTAATCAAACACAGTCATTGTCGGTATCCCCACCGACGACTGAAAATCTTACTTTCTTCTTACCACAATATTTCCCAAAACGAGCATATCCATTTTGGTTCTTAGAAAACAATCTAAGGCTTCTTGTGGCGTGTTTACAATCGGTTCGTTTTCATTGAAAGACGTATTTAAAAGAACAGGAACGCCTGTTTTTTCTTTGAATGTACTGATAAGTTTGTGGTAACGAGGATTTGTAGCTACACTAACAGTTTGCAAACGTCCTGTTCCATCAACGTGCGTAACGGCTGGAATGACCTCATGCTTTTCTTTTTTGATAGGATAAACTTTTTCCATAAATGGCACTCTATCAGCATCTTCAAAATACTCTTCTACATATTCTTCCAAAATCGAAGGCGCAAATGGACGGAAACTTTCTCTGCGTTTAATTTTCTCATTCAGAAGCTCTTTAGCATCTGTTCTACGTGGGTCGACAAGAATAGAACGATTCCCCAACGCTCTAGGACCAAACTCGGCACTTCCTTGAAACCAACCAATTACTCCTGCATCTAATAAAGCATCTGTTACAGTCGTATAAAGTTCCTCATTATCTAAAACTGAAAACTGAATATCTTTTGCAAGCTCTTTGTTCTCTTTCTCGTGCTTTAAAATACTCTCAATTTCTGAGTCAGAGTAATTACTTCCTGTGTAGGCGTGCCAAATCGGTTCTATTCTAGGTTTTTTTAGCTCATGGTTGTAGAAATAAAGAGCTGAACCTAGAGCTGTTCCTGCATCATGCCCTGCACTTGGAACATACACATTTTTGAAAGGCGTATTTTGTAATATTTTTCCGTTAGCAACAGAGTTTTGGGCTACTCCACCTGCTACACAAAGGTTGTCTAATCCTGTCTTTTTATGTAAATGATTCAGAATATGGAAAATGGTTTCTTCTGTAATGCGCTGTATAGAAGTGGCTAGGTCGATGTGATGTTGTGTGAGAGGTTCATCTTTTTTACGCATTTTGCCAAATTTCTTCTCTAAAAGTGGCGAAATAGGCGTATCTACATGTGGCTCTCCACCTTCCCAAGACATTGTAACGCCATCTTTATCGTGCCTAAAATAATCTAAATTGAGTTCAAAAAGTCCATTAGATTTTAGTTTTATGATTTCTCTAAAATCATCTAAATAAACAGGCTTACCATAAGGAGCAAGTCCCATTACTTTATATTCATCTCCGTATTTTGGAAAGCCTAAATAACGAGTAAGTGTCGTATAAAATTCGCCTATCGAATGAGGATAATTGACTTGGTCAAGAACACTAATTTGGTTGTCTTTTCCTGTTCCTGTCATCGTAGAAGTAAAATCTCCAAAGGCATCAATGGAAAGAAGTGCAGCTTCTTCAAAATCAGAAGGGAAAAACGCACTTGCCAAATGTGAGCGATGATGTTCTATATTTTTAACTTCTGCCTTAATATCTTTTTCGTTTATCTGAAAAGCTTTTGCTAATTCTTGCTTTACACCTCCTATTTTTTTTGAGTTTTGAAGACGACTTTTTATAGTGTCATAACTAATCATTTTGCTGGCTGCAAAAATAATTTTCTTGTACAAGTTGGAAGAAGGATTACGAGAAATAGTAATGTAATCTACCTCTTCGATAGAAATACCAGCTTCTTTCAGACAAAATTTTATGGCTTCTGTTGGGAAACCAGCCCAGTGTTTAATGCGTCGAATGCGTTCTTCTTCAGTGGCTGCAATGAGTTTTCCATCTTTTAAAATACAGGCAGAAGAGTCGCCATGGTAAGCATTAAGACCTAAAATATACATGAATTGAAGAGTTAGTGAATAGCAAAAAGCCTAAGTTTCCCATTATTTGAAAAAATAGATAAAGAAACTTAGACCATTAATATTTTTTATTTTTTAAAATTTATTTAGTAACCAATTTGATAGCTAGTTTTTTAGCCATTTGAAAAGCTGTCGGAAATGTAGTTTCTACATTCAAAATAAGACGATTGAGACTCTCATTTTGGTCTTTTGGAAAGTTTATATCCATTCCATTTACTTTCTTGAGGTTTAATTTCTTGATACGAGACTGATACTGCAAAAACTCAGTAGAGGCAGGAATATAATGTCCTGTAAAAGATGAGCGAGAATGCTCTGGCTGTGTAGTGGCAAGACTGCCATGAATGGTTTTTCCATGCCAAAAAAGTACGTCTCCTTTTCTTAAAACAGGTGCGCTACATTCAAGTTCAAATTTGTGAATAATATCAACTACCAATTTTTTGTATCTATCGTGATTGAAGGCAATGTCAAAGTCTCCTCCATTTTTTTCCATATCAATCAAATGACTTTTTGGATAGACATAAAAACGCCCAGCCCCTGGTGCAATATCTTCAATCGCTATCCAGCTACCTACCATTCGTCCTAGTTCAGAGGAATCTAAGTAATAGCTGTCTTGATGCGCCCATGTTGCTGGGTTGCCCTCAAAAAACATGCTCTGTACAAGTTTTGGGTCATCAGACATTAAATTACTTAGAGCAGCCTTAATTTCTTCGCTGGCAAGCATTTCCATTCCCTTTTCTCTAAAGGTTGGGAACTTACTCTTATCCAATGACTGAATATTAAGAATTGAGTTAATCATGTATTGATAGTCCGTCAGCTTGTGCTTTTCAGGATTGGCAGAGGCTTGACGATAAATATAACCATTATATGGCTTTACCTCATTGTCAAAGGCTTCTTTGGCTGCATCACAAAGCGATTCTGGAATAAGATTACGAATAATTAAATAACCCTCTTTTTCATAATATTCCTTTTGTGCTGCTGGTGTTTTGAGCGTATCGTAAATATCGTTTTGAGCATCATAATTTACAGGAACATCAAACGTTCCTCCATGGGGAGCAGGAGATTGATATGTATTAGTTTTGTCAGTAACAGCCATAGAAGTTTTATTTTAAAGCTATATTTATGCTAATAAATTTATTGTTACAAATATAAGCAACCATTTTAGCATACACATAAAACATAACAAAAATTTAAACAGAGAGTTGGTTTTTGCTACCTTTGTAACACACTAAAACGACATAAAAATCTGACTATGCTCAATTTATTTTTAAAAGAAATACGTTCCTTTTTTAGTTCCTTGATTGGTTATATTGTTCTCATTATTTTTTTAGTAGCAATGGGACTTTTTGTGTGGGTTTTTCCACAGACAAGCGTTTTGGAATACGGTTTTGCAGACCTTTATCCACTTTTTTCAGTTGCGCCATACATTTTTCTTTTTTTGATTCCAGCCGTTACGATGCGCTGTTTTGCTGAAGAAAAACGAGCAGGAACAATGGAACTGCTCTTTACTCGTCCTGTTTCGGATTGGGAAATTATATTAGGAAAATATTTTGCTGCGTGGGTGTTGGTTTTGTTTGCACTTTTACCTACTCTCATTTATTATTATAGCGTTTATCAGCTAGGAAATCCTGTCGGAAACTTGGATAGTGCTGCTTTTGTGGGTTCGTTTATTGGACTTATTTTGCTGGGAGCAGTTTTTACGGCTATTGGTGTTTTTGCATCTTCGCTTACTGAAAATCAGATTGTAGCATTTATTTTGGCTGTTTTCTTGTGCTTTTTCCTTTATGAAGGCTTTACGTCGCTTTCAAGCCTAAATGTTTGGTCAGATACAGCTTATTTTATTAGTCAGTTGGGAATAGATTTTCATTATCAGTCGCTTAGTAAGGGACTAATAGATTCTCGTAATTTGTTATACTTCTTTTCATTGATTATCTTAATGTTAGGTTCTACCCATCTAGTTTTAAGTAGTAGAAAGTGGTAGTTTTTTAGTTGTTAATTCATAATTATTTGGTTTATGAAGTTATTATTTGTTTTACTTTTTTCTTTTATAACTATTCTTTCAACTGAAAATGAAGTAGAGAATAGAATCAAATGTTGTGGTGGAGATATTCTAGAAATAGATTCTTATTTAGAAGATGGTTATAAATATCATAAAAATTATAATTTAAATATGTCTTTTGTTAGGAATGAAGAAACGAATCGTTATGACATACGAAGAGATAAAGTTGAATATACAACGGTTGGGGAAGAGGGAGTAAGCCTAAAATTTATAACCCAAATCAAACGTGGTAAATTAGATAACTTGTCTTTTAAGGTATTCAATAACAGACGAAAAGTTATAAAAATGGAAACAAGAGAGTTAAGCGAAAAAATACGTGAAACTAAGTTTACTTTTCCTCAAACAGGTATTTATTATCTTGCATTTGCTAGAAAAGATACTACAGATATAGATGAGATTTGTGGAGGGGCAGCTGCTTTTATTAAAAAATAAAAAACTATCTAACTTATAATTTTTAATTATTCATTTTCCATTATTTATGCTCCGTTTTATAGATTACATTTTTTTCTTAACTACTTACAAAGAAGCTGGTGCTATCAATCGTGTGGAAGATGCCAGTTATGTGATTCAAGGCTATCTGATGGCGATGCAAGACGATGCTCTGAATGAATTTATGTTTAATTTTAGTTCTTTTATGTGTAATAAATTAGGCATCACAGACCGAATAGAGTGGAGCAAAGTAATTCGATTCAATGCCCACTCCGACGCTCATTCTTTAGAACTTTTTGAAAATTTTTTTAGAGATTATGTAAACAGTATGGACTAATTTACTGCTCATTTATCATTTTTTGAGCTATTTCTTCTCCTAGCTTGCTTCCTAGCGCAACGCCCATTCCTCCCAAGCGAACACCTAAAACCACGTTTTTAGAATGGTTTTCTAGCAATGGAATTTTTGTTTTTGAGCTTTCAGTAAATGCCATAATACCTGCCCAAGTAGTGTCTATTTCAAACTTTTGTTTGGGTATGATAATTTCGCTTAGTTTTGACTTTAAGTCTTCCAAAATTAGCTCTGTCGTCTCTAGTTTTGTGGTAGTCTCTCCTTCAAAATCCATATTCCTGCCTCCTCCTAAAATGATTCTTTTTCCAAAGTTTCGGAAATAATAAAAACCTTCGTCTAAGTGAAATGTCCCCTTAAATCGTAAATATTTTAACGGTTTGGTAGCCAAAACTTGTCCTCTTCCTGCTTGTAAATCCAAACTTGGAAGGAGTTTTTTAGAAAAAGCATTCGTACAGATAGCTACTTTTGAAGCTGTCAGTTCAATAGCTAAATTCTCAGACAAATCATTTTGTAATGGATTTTTGATTCTTACGACAACACTATTTTTTTTATCTGTATTTTCATTTTCTACATCTTCAAAGTCTATCACTTCACAGCCTGTAAAAATAGTAACACCTCGTTTTTGGACGTATTTCAGCAAAGACTTCATCATTTTGCCTGTATGAATCTGTCCCTCAAAACGATTATAGACTATCCTACGCACATAACGAGCATTAAAACCAAAACCTTCGATGAGTCCGTCTTTAGTTTTAAATACATTTTGTCCTTCAAAAATGGGTTGCAAAAGGTTGTTTATTTCTTCTAACTTTTCCAAGTAAGGAACTTGTTTATCCAAAATCAGTTCATAACCACCATAATTTTTATATCCTATCTTTTTATCTCCCAAACGGTTACGTAATTTTTCTAATCCGTTCAAACGGCTTTCTACAAGCTGGGTCAGTTCTGTTTCGCTCATCGTTTCCAAGTCAGAAGCAATTTCAGAAAGACTACCAAAACAAGCAAAACCTGCATTTTTTGTACTCGCTCCAGTAGGTAAAAACCCACGTTCCAAAACAGCTATTTTTGCTCTTGGATATTTTTCTACCAAACTAGCAGCCGTTGAAAGCCCTGTAATTCCGGCACCAACAATGATATAATCGTATTTCTTAAATGATTTTTTTTCCCAGAAGCTAAACATTTCAAATTTCAGTTAGCAGTAAACAGTTGTCAGTAATTAGTCTGAACACTGTAAAATTCTATTTGATAAAGTAATTTTTTCAAACTTTTCTAGTTATTATTCCATAACCATAAAATTCTGTATTCGCAAAGATAGACTAATTCAATTAATTCTTATGAAAAACCTTCTATATGCCTTTTTGAGTTTGTTTTTGGTGGGTTGTAACTCTGAAAGTAATGTTAGAACGCCCAAAAGAGAGAAATCAAAATTGGTTGTTGAGTATAGGACATTGAGTAATGTACCATACCCACAAGAGCGAAGTTGCATAGAAAAATTAGCATCTTATCATGAGCCAATGGTAGGTTTTCGCTGTCTTTTTCCTAAAGATATTTCTGAGTTTGGGTTAAACACAACTTATCAAGAAGATTCTTATTATATCAATCGTAGTCCTTTGAATAAATTTGTATCCAATGAAGATGAAAACTATAAAGTTTATGTCAAAGATTTCGATTATATGGTTTCTCTAGTGGTTTTTGAAGATAAGAAGACTAGAAATAGATATTTTACAATCACAGGAAAAGCAAAAGGAATTTTTTGGATAAATAATGCTTATTGGATTGTTGGAAATGGTTGCCACATGGGTTGTTCTATGACAATAGAAAGAATCAAAAATCCAAAGGTGCTAAGACAAACTAATGAACAAAATTTAGATTCCTTAAACAATCAACTTCATAGGTTATCGTATGAAGAAAAAATGAAGATTGTAGAGCAAGATGAAGTAATTTTTTCAGGAGATTCTTTTGAAAAGAATCTATCAGGTTTTATACCTTACCAAAATTCAATGGTTTTAGTTTTTGAAAAATATAAATCAAACAAATATTACTTTATTCAAGTCAATGAAGATAAAAGTGTAGAAAATATTGATAGTCTAATCAATGGAAAATTTAACACGAGAGATTTTATGAATGATAGAATGGTTACAATTCTACCTAAAAAACAAAATTTAATTCCATTCTGTCAGACCATTTTTAAAATTCAGAATGATACACTTTTTGTGTATTCTTTAGAGTAACTTAAAAATTTATCCTCTCTGCCTAACTACTTCATAAAGTGCAACGCCTGTGGCTACTGAAACATTTAAAGAACCAATTTTTCCAAGCATAGGCAAGCTCATACGCTCATCTACCACTTCCAAAACTTCTGGCGAGATGCCTACTTCTTCCGAACCCATCACAATAGCGAGTGGCATATCTAGTGCTAAATCATAGATTTGATTTTTTGTCTTTTCCGTACAAGCCACTACTTTCAAACCCGATTCTTTCAAAAAATTGACTGCCCCTACAAGGCTTCTATATCTACAAATTGGAACGTGCATTAGTGCGCCAGCCGAAGTCTTGACAGCATCTGCTCCCATTTGTGCCGTTTGGCGTGTTGGAATGACAATTCCATCTACTCCAGTACATTCTGCCGAGCGAACAATCGCTCCAAAATTGCGAACATCTGTAATTCTGTCCAAAATCAAAATCAAAGGGTTTTTTCCAGCTTCAAATGCTCCAGCTACAATATTTTCTAAAGGAACAAAATCAATTTCAGAAACAAATGCCACTACACCTTGGTGGTTTTTACGTGTAACTCGGTTGAGTTTTTCTACTGGGACTTTCTGAACATAAATACTTTGCTTCTTGACGAGGCTCATAAGTTCTTTTAGCTCTTCACTTTTGAGGTCTTTTTCTACCAAAATCTTATCAATAGTTTGGTCGCTTCTAAGTGCTTCCAAAACTGGATGCCATCCAAAAATAAAGTTAGAAGTAGATTTTCTGTTGTTGCGAAAGTCGTTGTCGTAGTGTGGCATGGGTTTGTTTTTTGAAATGAATGAGACTGCAAAAAAACAAATAAAACGAAAGATTACCTAATTGTATTTTATAGAAAAAAAATTACCCTACTTTTTAATACTATTGTAAAAGTAGGGTATAAAGTATTAGAGTACTGGACATGAACAGATATTTGCTGTTCTGTGAGTCACAGAACAGGGGAAAAATACCGTTAGTTGATGTTTTAGCATAGCGACACCAACAACTTTTTATCTTGTGTCCAGTACTCTAATAAAGTATGATTTTGTTAAGTTTATGGTATCATATATTGTATTTTAACTCCATATATTGCGTGTTCTATGTCTGAAACGTCATCAACATCTCCTCCTCCAACATCAAAAACAGCTCTAAAAGCATACGAATAGTTCTGATTGTCGATAACAAAAGAAGTTCCAAGTACTTTTGTCGAAACTGAATTATCATTCTCATTAGAAGTTGCTGAACTTATTACGGTTGTTGCCGTTCCAAAGGCTTTTCTGTCCACATAAAAATCTATATTACCTCCTCTATCGTCTAAATAATATACTGTGATAGATTGAACTGTTGCTCCATGAGGGAGATGAAATGCAGCAGATATAGTTTCTCCTTCATTATCTTTATGTATAGTAACAGCTTGTGTATAGTTTTCAAAGACTATAACATTATTCTTTGACTCGTCGCCTCCTTCACTCAAACCAGCTTTAAAATCAAAAGGGTCTATACTATAATAAGATATTGCTCCACTTCCTCCAAAATTATTATCATTAGCAGGCGACCAACTGCTTCCGTCCCACTTTAAAACTTGTCCATTAGAAGCTCCATCTTGTTGTAATTTAGAAGGATCTAAAGAAGATATTTTTGCATCCGTAACTGCTCCGTTTTGAATTTTATTTGCAGTTACAGCATTGTTAGCAATTTCTGTTTCTGTAACAGCATTTGGATTAATTTGTAGGTTGGAATAATTTCCATTCAAATCTCCACCAGCAGAGCCAAGCGAACCAGCAGTAAATGAGTTTCTATTTTCCCACACTACGTTTCCAGTTGCGTCTGTTGTCAGAACTAAATCGTTTCCTGTACTTTGAATTTTTGAAGTAGTAACCGAACTGTTAGCTAATTCTGTTTCTGTAACAGCATTTGGATTAATTTGTAAGTTGGAATAATTTCCATTCAAATCTCCACCAGCAGAACCAAGCGAACCAGTAGTAAATGAGTTTCTATTTTCCCACATTACGTTTCCAGTTGCGTCTGTTGTCAGAACTAAATCGTTTCCAGTGCTTTGAATTTTTGAAGTGGTAACCGAACTGTTAGCTAATTCTGTTTCCGTAACAGCATTTGGATTGATTTGTAAGTTGGAATAGTTTCCATTCAAATCTCCACCAGCAGAGCCTAAACTACCACTTGCAAATGTAGAACGATTTTCCCACACTA
>NZ_JAHDIG010000058.1:23304-31258 GCF_020630935.1 Bernardetia sp. | reverse complement strand
TCATCTTCAAACCACATATAAACTTTTGAGTTAGAAGGAATAGCTTGTATTTTCTCAAATTCAGTAACCGTTTTGTTATGATATTCTTCTTCTGTATAACCACTGTAATTTAGGGCAATAAATTTAGCCCTTGTTTTATAAAATTCCTCCAAATTTCCTCCTTCCACATTTCCATCTACTAAACACTCTCTAGCTACGATTATTTTACCTTGAATAGATTTTGGAAACTGTTCTTTTAAAGAGTCTCCATTCAATATATGATAGTGAGTGAGCATATTTAAGTGGTTTTACAGAATAAATTTATTTTGTGTCTGATGAGGTTGTGTTTTTGAATAACTCATTTCTAGGGTCGTCTTTATCAAGAGTTCTATATTTTCGATGACGCATATAATCCATAAAATAGCCTGCTGCTGGAAAAAGTACAGACATAATTAGGATAAATACGATTAATGCCATTGTGCTGCTCATATATATTAAGGATTAGTGTTTAGTTATAAATTATTAATTTAGGACTCTCGCAAAGATTTTGTACCAGTCTGCCCTAAGGAACTGACTTTTCATACTTAGGGCAGTACCGAAAGAAAACTTTGGCAAGCGATTGATTGTTTGACTAAATAGTTTTAGGCTTATCATTTATCATTTTAATGAATAATTCTGTTCCTTGCCTTGGCTTGATGCTGTTGTAACATCTTTTTAGTGTTTTGATTTCAAAATAAGGCTCAAAAATAGCTCTATATTCATTTGCATTGCCTCCAAAGGGCGGACTGTCTTGTTCTTCTTGTATGGGAAAATCGAAGAGAAGTCCAGTAAGTTTTCCTCCTTTTTTCAGAAGTTGGTGCATTTTTTTTGCATAATCTGTTCGAAGGCGAGGGTCTAAGGCACAAAAAAAAGTTTGTTCTATAATCAAATCAAAGAAACCAAAATATTCTGATTGCTCTCCTTCAAACTGAAAAAAATCGTCTTGTAGCAAGTGTTCCTTAGGAAAGGTTGGACAACGCTTGGCAAACTCTTCTAAGGGTTTGTGTGCTACATCAAGAACATACACATTTTTAAAACCTTTGTTATGTAAATATTCGGCTTCGTGGCTACTTCCTCCACCAGGAATGAGAATATTCAAGTTTTTGTTTTCTTCAGATTGTTCTAATAGTTTATCAAAATAAGCTACTAAAGGGGGACTTGCATAACCTATTTCCCAAGGCGTATCTGAAGTAGCATAACGGTTTTGCCAGTAGGTAGTATTGAATGAAGTAGAAGAAATATTCATAGAAATAATGTGTTTGATAAGCATTCTAGGTATTACAAAATTACAAATTTCTAAGCAATTTGAATCTAATTGATAGTTTAGTTTAGCGTATTTTTTGTTTTCCAATGATGGTAGTTTTACAAAAAAAATCGTATTTTTGTAATAATGTATCAAAAAATATTAAATCTGTTCATGAAATTTTTAAAGGCATATCGTAATGACTGGAAGCGAAAAGTTGTAACACACAAAGTGCAACATCTTTCTATTTCTTTCATTTCTGATAATATTATCTATTAACCGTTTACTTTTCTTAAAGATAAACGGTTTTTTTATGGAATTTGATTTGGTGTTTTTGCAAAATATCACAACAAAAGAAGCTCAACACAAGCAACTACCTAATAATTTTATAGATTTCAACTCTTCAATTATCTGAATATAGTATGTACAATTCGAACAACTCTTCAAATTATCGTTATCGCCGTATTTTATTAAAACTTAGTGGCGAGGCTCTTATGGGTAAACAGCAGTTTGGTATTGATGCTGAAAGGCTAGAACAATATGCATTAGAAGTAAAAAAAGCAGTAGATGAAGGGCTACAAGTAGCTATCGTAATTGGAGGAGGAAATATTTTTAGGGGGATGCAATCTCCAAAAATTGGTATTGATAGAGTACAGGGCGACTACATGGGAATGCTCGCCACTTCTATCAATGGAATGGCTTTACAATCTTCATTGGAGCAAGTAGGAGTTTATACTCGTTTGCTTTCAGGAATTAAGATGGAACAAATCTGTGAGCCGTATGTGCGTCGTCGTGCCATTCGTCATTTGGAAAAGGGGCGTGTCGTTATTTTTGTAGCTGGTTTGGGAAGTCCTTATTTTACAACTGATTCGGCTGCTTCGCTTCGTGCTATCGAAATTGGTGCAGATGTGGTCTTGAAAGGCACACGAGTAGATGGTGTTTATTCGTCTGACCCAGAGAAAAACCCTGATGCGGTTCGTTATTCTAATCTTTCTTTCCAAGAAGTTTATAATAAAGGCTTGAATATTATGGATATGACAGCTTTTACGCTTTGTAGAGAAAATAACCTTCCTATTATTGTATTTGATATGAATGAAGAAGGGAATCTGTTGAAGGTATTGCAAGGTAACGAAATCGGTACGCTCATCACAGAAAACTAATATTTTATATTCTGTTTCAATAAAAACCGTTTGGAATCTTATCAATCCCAAACGGTTTTCGTATTTAATAAAATAAATATTTTGTCTGAATGAACATCTCTACATTATCATTATTTCTAGTTTTTTTTGGTGGAGGAATGGGTTCTGTCTTTCGCTTTTTATTTTCGAAATGGATAAAAACACCTATTACTGATTTCCCAACAGCTACTTTCATAACCAATATTTTAGCTTGTGTTGTATTAGGAATGCTTTCAAATTATTTAGGAGAAGCAAAACAAGAGAATGAGAAAATAATGGCAGCCTTGTTTATGACAGGTTTTTGTGGAGGGTTTAGTACTTTTTCTACACTCAATTTAGAAACTTATCAGCTTATTCAAGCTAGTAGTTATCAGACAGCTTTTTTATATTGTTTTGCCAATGTTGTTTTGGGTTTTGTAGGAATTGCTCTTGGGTTTTGGATAATAAATCTATTGAAATAAATGGTATCTATTATTTGTTTGTGTTACAATCATAAGGATTATGTAGAAGAAGCTCTAAGTTCAGTTTTTAATCAGACGTATAAAAATTGGGAACTTATCATTGTGGATGATGCTAGTGTGGATGGCAGTGTGGAAAAAATCAAGCATTTTTTAGCAAACTATTATGAAATAAATAATGACATAGCTTCAAGAGTAAAGACTATTTTTTTAGACAAAAATAAAGGAAACTGCACAGCTTTCAATGAAGGTTTCAAAATTTCTAAAGGAGAGTATATCATAGATTTGGCTGCCGACGATAAATTTGAAAATGATAAGCTAGAAAAACAAATAAAGGCTTTAGAAAATGCAGATAGCCAAACAGGAGTTTGCTTTACCAATGCTGTTTTGATAGATGAAAAAAGTGAGCAGATTGGAAATTATTACTATGATTGGTATAAAAAACAGCCTAAAGATGGCTATATTTTTAAAGAACTTGTTCGTGCTGGAGGAATGATTTGCTCGCCAACCATGCTTATCAAAAGAGAAGTTTTAGAAGAGCTAGGAGGTTATGATGAATCTCTCTCTTATGAAGATTACGATTTTTGGGTGCGAAGTGCTAGAAATTGGAAATATGTTTTTCTTAGTGAAAACTTAACTTTTTACAGAAAAATAAATCATTCTCACTCTTCTACGTTTAAGAAAAAAAATAATCCTCATCTATATTCGACTTTTAAAGTCTGTCAGAAGGCATTTTTACTTTGCCAATCGAACGACGAATACAAAGCACTTTCTATTTCTGTTCTGTATCATTTTAAAGAATCTATTAAGTTTAAGAATTACAGAGCAGCTAAGGGATTTTTGAAGTTGATAAAAAAGCTGATATTTAAGAGAGTAAAATTTTATCAATAGCCTTTTTAGAAGTTTAAAAGGCTATTGATAAAGTTAAGAATTAGTTTTTATTTTTACGAAAATCCTACTTCTAAGAAAATTTACTTCGCAAAAAGTTGGTCTATATTTTTGAAGGCTTTAAACTCTAGGGCATTATTTTCTGGGTCTAGGAAAAACATAGTAGCTTGTTCGCCTACTTGTCCTTCAAAACGCAAATACGGCTCAATGACAAATTTTATATTTTTGGCTTTGAGTTTTTTAGCTAATTCTTCCCAAACTTTCCATTCTAAAACAACTCCAAAATGAGGAACAGGAACATCGTGTCCGTCCACAGGATTTGAAACTGGCTTTTCTATTGTTGATTCATTTTGAGTTTTTTGATGAATAACGAGTTGATGTCCAAAAAAATTAAAATCTACCCAATGTACATCACTTCGTCCTTCCGAACATTCCAATACGTCTCTATAAAATGTACGGCATTTCTCTAAATCAATGACAGGGATAGCTAAATGAAAAGGCTGCATGACAATGTCTTATGTTTAGTTGTTGAAAATTATTGTTTAATAAATTTTTCTGTCAATGTTTCTCCTGTTTTTAGATTCGATATTCTAAGAATATACAATCCCTTTGAGAAAGAAGATAAGTTTTGATTAAAGTTTTGAACTCCTTTTTGGTAGGTATTTATATTTTTAGAAACTGATTTTCCATTGCTATCAAATACTTCTACTTGAATTTCTGAATTAGAAGTAGGCACTGTAAAGACAAAATTGATGGCATTTTGAGCAGGATTTGGATACATTTTTTGAATCTCAAAAGTGGTAATTATTCCTTGGTTATCAATGGCTATTGTTTTGGTATACGTAAATGTGCCATCCAAATCTACTTGTTTGAGACGATAATAATTTATACCCACTTGAGGCTCATTGTCCCAATATTGATAGATTTGAGTTTCTAATTTTTTATTTCCACTTTTTAACTCTCCAATTTTAATAAAATCCATTGCATCTTGACTTCTCTCTATTTCAAAATGAGAAGTATTGTATTCTCTAGCAGTAGCCCAGTGTAGTAGATTTTGTTCTTTTACTTTTTCTCCTCCAAATTCTGTCAATTCTACAGGCAAGACTACACAATCTAAACCTGCGGTTCCATCAAAGCTAAGGTCAAAACCAATACCTGTTGCACTAAAGTTATTAATGACAATATAGTATCTTTCGCCAGCGATTACATTCAAATCATCATTAAATGGATTTCCTCCTCCTGGGTTTTCAGAATTTGGGTCAGGGTTATTATCTCCAAATCCAGCTGCTAAACCTGAATCTATACCTGTAGTTCCTCCTGTACCTGTAGTAGAACTAGCATTACAAGAGACACTATTTGCTCCTGATATATCTGTACACGTATTTGCACGAAATAAATTAAAGTCATAATCATCTCCCCCTGGATTTTGAGAATCAATAATAAAACTTAATGTTCCTGTAGTTTGAATTTCAAAATTTATCCAAATAGACTGTAATTCTGTTGCATCTATTCCTCCAGAAAAACAATTTCCGATATTACTATCTACTGCACCGGGTCCAAAACTATTAGTATTAAACGAAGAACTACTACATAAAGGAAAACTCACATCACAATCTGAATACTGATTTTGAATACAAATATCCATTGTACCGTCTCCTCCTCCAGCATCCCATACACGTAAATAATATGTATCTCCACCTGTAAGATTATAATCTAATATTCTTGACATACTTCCACTTCCACTATTATCATCACAAGCTACAGAAGTAAGCGTGTTACAGGTTCCATCTGTAGAGTGATACAATTCCATTCCACTATTTGTAATAGAACCTGCTTGTGTATCAATGACAGCCTGTCCACCAGCAGGAGCTACGAACTTATACCAAACATCTTGTGAACCTGTTCCACTAGCACAAGTAGGGTCTCCTCCAAACGTATTACTATATGTAGCATTTTCAGTCGTGATTCCTCCAAATGAACACTCAAACTGCCCTACGTTCAAATCAAAAGCTCCTGTACATTCATCGTTGGCTGGGGGAACGATAGGAGCAGGAGAAGTTACACATATATTGAATGTACCAGTCGCTCCACTGAAGCCCCATATTCTTATATAATATGTTTGCCCTACAATTAAATCATTTCTTGAAATTAGTGAATACAATCCTGTTCCTCCATCATCATTACACTCTAAAGATGCTAGATTATTACACGTACCATCAGAGCTATATAACTGCATCCCTGTATCTCCAATAGCTCCCACAGCTCCTGCTTGTGTTTCTATATCTGTACTAGCATTAGAAGCAACAAAACGAAACCAAACATCAGGAGAACCTGTTCCATTAGCACAGCTAGGGTTACCTCCTGAAGCTGCATTACCAAATGTAGCGTTTACATTTGTGTGTTCAACAGGAACACAAGCACCTGTATTGACAGTTAAATCAATAGCTCCTGTACATTCATCATTGGCTAGGGGAGATGATAAGCAAATGGTACCAGACATATTACCATTACCATTGTTCCTTGTTAGTTGTATGAAATAGGTTTGCCCTGGGGTTGTAGTGAGACTTAGAGTTTCTGACCCTCCATTGCCATTTGCATTTGCACAAGCTATTTCAGCAGAGGCACACGTTCCCTCATACGCAGATACAACTACATTTCTAGTATCTGCTGTTACATTTACTACATGAAAAGTACTAGTTGCCGTAAAAGTATACCACCCCTCTCTAGTATTCCCTCCACAGGAAGGAGTAACTGTATTAGTAGCAGAAGTTAGATTGTAAGAAGTTGGAGAGGTACAATCGGCACTAAAAGTAGTAGCAGTAGCACAAGTATTTCCTTGTGCATATAAATTTTTACTAAACAAAACTAGAGAAGAGATGCTTATTAAAGCGTAAAATAAATATTTATTGCATTTCATAGTAATTGTATTTCTAATTGTAAGTTGAACATGTTTTCTGTTTACTAATAAACGTAGTCTAAGAGAAACACATTGTTGTAAGATGATAGTATTTGTAAATAAATTTATGACAAAATATATTTATTGTTTAATAAATTTTTCTGTCAATGTTTCTCCTGTTTTTAGATTCGATATTCTAAGAATATACAATCCCTTTGAGAAAGAAGATACATTTTGATTAAAGTTTTGAACTCCTTTTTGGTAGGTGTTAGTATTTTTAGAAACTGATTTTCCATTGCTATCAAAGATTTCTACTTGAATTTCTGAATTAGAAGTAGGTACTGTAAAGACAAAATTGATGACATTTTGGGCAGGATTCGGATACATTTTTTGAATCTCAAAAGTGGTGATTATTCCTTGGTTATCAATGGCTATTGTTTTGGTATACGTAAAGGTACCATCCAAATCTACTTGTTTGAGACGATAATAATTTATACCCACTTGAGGCTCATTGTCCCAATATTGATAGATTTGAGTTTCTAATTTTTTATTTCCACTTTTTAACTCTCCAATTTTAATAAAATCCATTGCATCTTGACTTCTCTCTATTTCAAAATGAGAAGTATTGTATTCTCTAGCAGTAGCCCAGTGTAGTAGATTTTGTTCCTTTACTTTTTCTCCTCCAAATTCTGTCAATTCTAGTGGTAATATTGTACAGTCTAGGTCTGCTGTTCCTGAAAAACTAATATCAAAACCTATATTAGAAGTGTTAAAATTATCAATTATTAAATAGTATTTATCTCCTGCTGTGGTCGGAACAAAGTGATTATATGGATTTCCTGCCCCTGGGTTTTCAGAATTAGGATTTGGGTCATTATCTGTAAAACCTGTTGAGATTAATGTGTTTATTCCTGTGCTTCCACTTGCACCAGTAGAAGAACTAGCATTACAGGATACAATACTTCCATTTGTATTTATATCATCACAAAAATTATTATTATCAGCACGATATAATATAAAATCATAATCATCATCTGTGGCACTTTGTGGGTCTATCGTAAAACCTATATTTCCTGCTGTTTGTGTTGTAAAAGTCATCCATACAGTTTCTAGTTCGTTAGAGTTCCCAAAACATCCTGGTATATTGGTTAATTCATTTCCTACTCCAAAGCTGTTTGTATTGAAAGAAGTGCTGCTACAAATTGGAAAACTTACATTACAATCTGAATACTGATTTTGAATACAAATATCCATTGTACCGTCTCCTCCTCCA
>NZ_JAHDIG010000058.1:0-23204 GCF_020630935.1 Bernardetia sp. | reverse complement strand
TGCATTACCAAATGTAGCGTTTACATTTGTGTGTTCAACAGGAACACAAGCACCTATATTGACAGTTAAATTAAAAGCTCCTGTACATTCATTATTAAGAGGCTGTGAAAAAGAGTTAAATGCTATACTGAACAAATAAAATAATACAAAGTAAGTTAAATAATTTTTAGCCCTCATGATAGTTAAAGTGATTAATTTATATTTTGGCTAAAAATAATGATAAATAATGATTTTTGAGTAGTTTAAAGAAAAAAATAAACAATTTATTGCTACAATCTGTTGCAGTAAGTTTTTTTCAAGAAATGTATAAAAAATAACTCTAGCTTTTGCTCTTGCTTTGTTTAATAATTGACAATGAAAAATAACCTATAAATATAGTTGGAGGCAATGCTATTAGAGGGTTAGGCTAAGAATAGTGATACTCCAAAATAAAATAAGTGATTCTTGGCTCTGAAATTATCTTTATTGAAAAGTATAAAAATGAGTGAAAAGCAGTTACTTCCCTTTACCTAGTTTTTCCAAGATAGCGAGTTGTTGTTCCATTTTTTCGCCACCTTTGATTCCAAAATCTAAAGTACGGATAGGGAAAGGTATGGTAATATCATTTTTATCGAAGGCTTTTTTGATTGCAATACCTGCTTGTGTATAGGCTCTATGATAAGACGGTTGGTCGCAATGGTTTATCCAAAAACGAACAATAAAATTGACTGAACTATCTCCAAAGCCATCAAAATCTATACGTACATCAGTATAATCGTCTCTAGTAATTTCCAAATTACGAATAGTATCATAAAGCAAACGCTCTACTTTTTCTATATCATCGCCATACGAAACTCCTATGGGTAGATTTACTCTACGATGATTCAAACGGTTATAGTTTAAGAGTGGAGTCTGAAAAACATCCTTTGAAGGAATAATAACATACTGACCATCAAAGTTTTCTATATCAATCGCTCTCAAACCTATTCTTTTTACATAACCAATATATTCGTGAGTTTGTATTAAGTCGCCAATTTGCAACGGTTTCTGTACGGCAATAAAAATTCCAGAGATAAAATTGGTTGCCAAATCTTGAAAGGCAAAACTAAGCGCAAGACCAATCACACCAGCACCAGCGAGTAAAGATGTAACCGTTTTGTCCAAATTCAGAACTCCTAGTGCTACAAAAGTTCCTATAATCATAATCACATAAAAAATGATTTGTGTAGCAAGCTCTAAGATGTTACGATTATCTACAAGACGAGTAAGCGCACGATTAATACCAACTCTAATAGCTTTTGCAATAAAGTAGAATACTAATAGTACAATAACTGCCAAGAAAAAATTGGGTAGCATTGCTACTAAGGTTTCAAACCAACCTATAAGTTTATCTCTTAGAGCTACATAGCCTTCGTGTAGTAAGTCAATTTGATTGTCTAATTCATCTTCCATAAAGAAATATTTGGGTTATCTTTTGCGTTTTTTCTTATTCTTTTTAGAACGTTTGATTTGCTTTCTAGCTTCTTTTCGTCGTTGTCTATCCGATTTTACTTGAAGGTCTTTTTCTTGTTGTTCCATTCGTTCTTCAAAAGTCATTTCTCCAAAAATAACTTTTGGGTCAGAATCTCTATACGTTGGGCAGTCAGAACGCTTGGATGCTCCACAGCTAGATAAAAGGATACTACATCCAAAGACAAGCGCAAATATAAAAAGACTATATTTTTTATGTAAATTAATTTTCATAGAGATTTGAGTTATTTAAGCTAGTTTTAAATCAGTTTGAGTACTATAAAAATACAAATAAAAGATAAATAATTTTACCTTTTAATCAAAGCCTTGATAGACTGTATATTCAACGGGAATTCCATAAAAACATGTAACATACTCAGGAAATAAAGTGTCAAAATTCCTACTTTGAAATCATAAAAGTAGATACCTAAACTAATCAACCAAAGAAAAAGAGCTACAAAAAGTCGTATTTTATCTATTTTGTACCAAGCAATGACTTTTACTTTTAAAAACCAGTTGAGATAGTGGTAAGTATAAGCAAAGGCAACAAAACGTTGAATTTTGATAGATAGGGAAGAGGTGAAAATGAGTTTTGTATCATTAGTATCAAATATAACACCATCAAAAATATAGAGTAAGGTCTTATTTAATATTTCAAAACCACTTGTCAGATAAATAGCTTCTGTTTCTTTAGAAATAAAGTGAGAAGGTAGATATGCAGGAGTTATAAAAAAACTAATGGCACAAACGATAAAACTGATAAAACATATTTTTGTCCAAAAATTATTATTTCTTCGGATGCCTAGCAGCATAAAAATGGTTGTAAAAACAAAAACATGAATAAGCGTAGGCAACAATAGCCCTATAAAAAATAAATAGTAAAACTGGTTTCTGATTAGGTAAACTCCCAACAAGAAAAATAAGAAAAGGTAAAGTTTATGCTGCCATTTTTTTAATAAAGTGGATGAAAAAGCAGCTACCCATGCTAGAAATATAAAATGTGTTGAATAATGTGATTTGAAGGAGGGAATGAGGGTAGCTATATCAATTCCTACACGATAAACAATATAATTTATGGAGACGACAACAGCACAGAAAAAGATAATAAGCAATTCTACTTTAGAGGAAGAAAAATATTTTTTTTCATGTAACCAAGCAAGTTCAGTTAGGTAATGAAGAGGGCCTAAGACAACATAACTAAACAGAAATAGCTCAAAAGGTAAAATATATGCCACTATACAGGCAAGAAATATGAGGGCAATATGAAGTTTGTCTATTTTCAAGAAGCGATGAAATAACTGGATACAAAAAAATCCTAACTTTATCTGAACGACAAGTTAGGATTTTTGAATGATTTATCTAGCAAAAAACTATTGCTTACCTAAGTAGTTAGCAACACTTTCTCTAGTTTCGTGCATTGCTTCTTTTCCTTCTTCCCAGTTTGCAGGACAAACTTCTCCGTGCTTCTCTACATAACGAAGAGCATCTACCAAACGGATATACTCGTCAATATTACGTCCTAAAGGAAAATCGTTGATAGAAACGTGCTTGATAATTCCTTCCTTATTGATAAGATATGTTCCACGAAGACAGATAGGTGCGCCTTCAAAAACAAGGTTTCCGTTGTCATCATACGTGTAATCTCCACCCAAAACACCATAATTTGTAGCGATTGTTTTGGCAGTATCTGCTACCATTGGGAAAGTTACTCCTTCGATTCCTCCTTTATTTTTTGGAGTAAGTAACCAAGCAAGGTGAGTTTCTTCTGTATCAGTAGAGCAGCCTACAACAACTGTATCTTTCTCTGCAAAAACAGATAATTTTTCTTGGAAAGCTAAAATTTCAGTTGGGCAAACAAATGTAAAATCTTTAGGGTAAAAGAAAAGAATTACATTCTTTTTGCCGATATATTGGTCTAATGAAAAGTCGTTAATGATTTCTTCGCCATCAATTACGGCAGGAGCTGAAAAACGTGGCGCAGGCTTATTCACTAAGTTCATAGTCTATGGTTTCTTTTTAAAGTTATAAAAAAGTGTTTTTTTGAAACTGAATGCAAAATTAAGCACTTTTGAGCTAAGAAAAAAGTTTTATCTATTCTCTAAAATTTATTAGAAGATAATCTTAATTGCATCCAACATTTTATTAACTCATTGGCATACAGGATAGTTTTATTTTTGAGACAAATTAATCTTTATTAGTTTTCAAACTTATTACTAACTGGTTGGTTGAACAGGGGAATTATTTACAAACAAATAAAATATACTACTTATGGGACTAAAAATTGGAGATAAAGCACCTAATTTTACACTAGATTCTACTTCTGGAGAAGAGTTTACACTCTACGATTCAGTAGGTAACGAACCTTGCATTATTTATTTTTATCCAAAAGATTTTACAAGTGTCTGTACAGAACAAGCCTGCTCGTTTAGGGATGAATTTGGAGCATTCAGAGATTTAGGTGTTACTGTCATCGGAATCAGTAAAGATGATATCGAAACGCATCAGCGATTTAAGAAGGAATACAAGTTGCCCTTCGAACTTTTGGCAGATACAAAGGGAAAAGTTGCCAAACTCTATGATTCTTTGTTGCCAATAGTTTCTATTCCAAAGCGAAATACGTTTGTTTTGGCAGCAGACAAAACAATTATGGATATTCAGAGCGACCTAACAACTGGAAAGAGCAAAATCAGAGAGGTTGTAGAAAACCTTACTAAGCAGTTTTAGTAATTATTAAAAATGATATATCATCTTGTCTTTAGACTGTTTTGTAAATCCTTAATCCTTAATTTATTGAAGGAAAATTTAGTTTTTTGAGCAAAAAAATACGCTATCAAAATATAAAAGCTACTGACAAAGTCAAAATAAGCCGATTTTATTTTATTTTTTCGGTGTGAATTTTGCCCTACATCGCAAAATAATTGTACCTTTGTGTGCAATAATTATAGTTTACAATTTTGTAGGGACTAATTTTGTATTGGTAGTAACTAACTGCTTATGCGTCTATTGCTTTTGATGCCTCTTTCTTTAAAAAAACAACAAAGCTTATTTAAACAGTTGTTTGAAAACCTATCTCAAAAAAGTATGCTTTTTGATTTAATGTTTTCTTCTCAAAAGAATAAGTCTGTTTTTGTGAGTGCCAAAAAATGTGCTTTTCTTTTGTCTTTATCTTTAAACTTGACCAAGAAAAGTAAAAAAGATAGAAAAATTAATTCTACTAAACCTATATATTCATTATAGATATTTTGCCAATTTGTCTTTCATTAGCTATGAAAAACAAATTGGCTTTTTTGATTTTACCAATTTAATACATACTGACATTTTATTATGCAACAACACGGAGTCAAGTCTAACCAATCAGGAATTGAAGAGCTAGGAATCAAAAACGCAGCGAATGTATATTGGAACTTGTCTGCGCCCGAACTTGTAGAACATACAATCAATAATAAACAAGGGGTATTGTCTAGTACAGGTGCGTTGATGTGCGACACAGGCAAGTTTACAGGGCGTTCTCCTAAAGACAGATTTGTCGTTAAGGATGCTGAAACTGAAAATACAGTTTGGTGGGGAGATATAAACATCGCCTTCGAACCTGCAAAGTTTGATGCGCTAATGGAGAAGATGATTGCATCTTTAGAAGGAAAAGACCTTTATGTACGTGATGCGTATGCAGGTGCTGACCCAAATTATCAGCTCAAACTTCGTGTCATCAATACAATGCCGTGGGCAAATCTTTTTTGTCATAATATGTTTCTTCGTCCAGAGGTTTCTGAATTAGCATCTTTTGACCCTACTTTTACCATTCTCCAAGTACCAGAGTTTTTAGCAGACCCAGAGGTAGATGGTACTCGCCAAAGTAACTTTGCTATCATCAATTTCACTAAAAAAATGATTTTGATTGGTGGAACAGGTTATACAGGAGAAATGAAAAAAGGAATTTTCTCTGTATTGAATTACCTTCTTCCTCAAAAACATGATGTTTTGGCGATGCACTGCTCTGCAAATATTGGAAAAGAAGGCGATACTGCTATTTTCTTTGGTCTTTCAGGAACAGGAAAAACAACACTTTCAGCAGACCCTAACCGTCCACTTATCGGAGATGACGAACATGGCTGGACTTCAAATTCTGTCTTCAACTTCGAAGGTGGGTGTTATGCAAAAGTAATTGACCTTACAGAAGAAAAAGAACCTCAAATTTGGAAGGCTGTAAAGTTTGGAGCTTTATTAGAAAACACTCGTTTTGCAGAAGGAACACGAAATGTAGATTATAAAAATTCTGAAGTAACAGAAAATACTCGTGTTGCTTACCCAATTTATCATATTGATAATGCTGTTGAACCTTCTGTGGGTAGCATTCCAAAAAACATTTTCTTCTTAACTTGTGATGCGTATGGTGTTTTGCCTCCAATCTCTAAATTAGAAAAAGGACAAGCTATGTACCACTTTATCTCTGGTTATACGGCTAAGGTAGCAGGTACAGAAGTAGGTATTACAGAGCCTCAGCGTACTTTCTCTGCTTGTTTTGGTGCAGCATTTTTACCATTACACCCTACAAAATATGCTGAAATGTTGGGTAAGAAAATGGAAGAATCAAATGTAAATGTTTGGCTAGTAAATACTGGCTGGTCAGGTGGTAGCTATGGAGTAGGTTCAAGAATGAAACTATCTTACACTCGTGCTATGATTACGGCAGCTTTAGAAGGTAAGTTGGATAATGTAAACTACGAAGAGCAACCTATTTTTGGTGTCAAAATTCCTAGTGAGTGTCCAGATGTTCCTACGAATATTTTAAATCCTAAAAATACATGGGAAAATAAATCTGAATATGATGCTACGGCAAACAAATTAGCTTCTGCTTTTGTAGCTAACTTTGAAAAATATGCCGACTATGCCAACGATGAGATTATGGCTGGTGCGCCAAAAGCAATGGCAAATTCATAATATAATGAATAAAAAAATGTAGTAGTATTTTTTAACCTTGCTTTATGTAAAAATAGAGCAAGGTTTTTTATGGAAGTGAGTAAATCTACTTTTTAGTACGAAAAAACAAATGTGTTAGTATATTACAATATATTCTTGGTTTTGGTATAAAAAATATATTGTTTTTGCCCAAATTAAAAAAAAATACGATTATAGTTGATTTTTCTATAAAAATTCGCAACTTTGCAGGGATTAATTATAAGCTATTATCTAAGTGGTAATAGCTTTCCTATTGAAAAACATAGTAGTTTGAAGAGAAAAAAAAGATAGACTACTACTTACTACGAATAATAGGTTTTTGTAAAAAAAGAATGCAAAAACCCAACAACAAGAATTAATAAAATTAACTTAACCTAATAAAGAAATTGAAAGTTTCCATTGTAACTGTAGTTTATAACAACGTATCAATGGTAGCAGATGCTATTGAGTCTGTTTTAAATCAAGATTATCCTGATTTGGAATACATTCTCATCGATGGAGCCTCAACAGATGGAACAACAGAGTTAGTACGTAAATATCAAAATCGTATCACTCGTTTTATTTCTGAAAAGGACGAAGGGCTGTATGATGCTATCAATAAGGGTATCAGAATGTGTAGTGGAGATATTATCGGCTTGCTTCACTCTGATGATTTTTATCCCAACAACCAAGTAGTTTCTTCATTTGTAAAAGCCTTTGAAGAAACAGATACTGATGCTGTTTATGGTGATTTGGTATATGTAGATAAAGAAAATACACAAAAAGTAATCAGATATTGGCAGTCTGGAGAGTTTAATAGCAATAGTTTTTACAACGGCTGGATGCCTCCACACCCTGCACTTTTTATAAAAAAGGAGTGTTATCAAAAATATGGGGTTTATGATACTCGTTTCAAAAGTGCTGCCGACTATGAGCTTACACTTCGTATGCTTTTAAAAAATAAAATTTCGGCAACTTATCTTCCTATTGTAATGGCAAGTATGCGTACTGGAGGGAAAAGTAATAGTAGCCTAAGAAATCGTTTGATGGCAAACATAGAAGATTATAAGGCGTGGAAAATCAATGACTTACAACCTAAGTTTTATACTCGTTTTATGAAGCCATTATCCAAAATACCTCAATATTTCCATGGAATTACGCAGGAAAAATTAGAGCTCGTTTATGCTGCTTCTACAACTTATGCAGGTAGCGAAGTAGAAGTTTAAGTCATAAAAACATAATAAAAAACTGTATTTTATTCTGCCTTCAATTCTTCTTTGCCAGAGTTGGAGGTTGTTTTATTTAATCAGCACTATGAAAAATATTATCTACATTGGTTTATTGCTTTTTTTTACTGTTAGCTTTTTTAGTTGTGTACCTAGCCGTAATCTTACTTATCTTAAAGGAAAGCAACAAGAGAATCCTGATATTGGCAGTATAACTCCTCAAAATTATTCTTTAGACTTTACTTCTTATAAATTACAGCCCTATGATGTTTTAGGCATCAATGTTCAAACTATTGTACCTTCAAAATATGATTTGGGAACAACAGAAGCAAGCAATATTCAATCTCGTGTAAACGGACAAGGAAGCAATGCTTTGCTTACTGGATATACTATTAGTGATAGTGGATATGTTCAAGTTCCTCTCGTTGGTGATGTACAAGTGGTAGGGCTTACTGTGGATGAGGCAGCAAGTAAAATAAAATCTGCTGTTGAGGAGCGTTATACTGAGGTAATTGTAAAAGTTCAACTCCTTACTTTTCAAGTTACTATGTTGGGAGAAGTGTCTAACCCAGGGCAGATAACAATTTATAACATGCGCATGACAACCGTTTTAGATGTAATGGCACTTTCTGGAGAGACCTTAGTTACAGCAAATCGCCAAAAAGTACGCATTATGAGACGAAAAGGAGCAGTATTAGAAAGTTATTATATTGACTTGACACAAGACGACGTTATTACGTCCCCTCTTTTTTATGTTCAGCCTGGTGATATTATCTATGTAGAACCTTTAAAGGGAAACAAATATTTACAGACCAATGCACCAGCCATTGGGATAGTCTCAACGATTCTCAATTTTGCCTTTTTTGTAACTAACTTTATCATATTATTTAGAAGATAAAACCTACTCACACAAAATGAATTTCAATACAACTAAAGATTTTGCCTTACAATTAGATAAAGAAGACTCACTTGCTAATTTTAGAGAAAAATTTTGGATTCCTATTTTAGAAGATAAAAAAGAAGCAATTTATTTTTGTGGAAATTCATTGGGATTACAACCCAAAACAACAAAGGCATACATAGAACAAGAATTAGACGATTGGAAAAATTTAGGTGTAGAAGGACATTTCCATGCGAAAAACCCTTGGCTGTATTACCATAAGTTATTAACCAACCAAGTAGCAAAACTGGTAGGAGCAAAGCCCATTGAAGTGGTCGTGATGAATAACCTTACTGTAAATTTGCATTTGCTGATGGTTTCGTTTTATCGTCCTACTCAAAAACGTTTTAAAATATTGATGGAAGGAGGAGCTTTTCCCTCTGACCAATACGCTGCCGAATCGCAAGTAAGGTTTCATGGTTTTTCTCCAAAAGAAGCTATCATAGAAATAGAGCCAAGAGATGGAGAGCAAACACTAAGAACAGAAGATATTATAAAAAAAATAGAAGAGGTAGGCGATGAGTTGGCTTTAGTCATGTTTGGAGGAGTAAACTATTATACAGGACAGTTTTTTGATTTAGAAAAAATTACGGTAGCAGCCCACAAAGTAGGAGCAAAGGCAGGTTTTGACCTTGCCCACGCAGCAGGAAATGTTCCTTTGGAACTTCATAAATGGAATGTAGATTTTGCTACATGGTGTAGCTACAAATATCTCAACTCTGGAGCAGGAGGAACTTCAGGCGTGTTTATTCATGAAAAATATGCTGATGATACTTCTCTACCTCGTTTTGCTGGTTGGTGGGGACATGACGAAGAAGCTCGTTTCAAGATGGAAAAAGGGTTTGTGCCAATGCGTGGGGCAGAAGGTTGGCAACTTAGCAATGCACAAATTTTGCCTATGGCAGCACACAAGGCTTCATTGGATATTTTTGAAGAGGCAGGATTTGAAAATTTGAGACAGAAAAGCGAGAAGCTAACAACTTATATGGAATTTTTGATAGAAAGTTTCAATACAGAGCAAGCAAAAATCAAAATTGATATCATCACGCCAAAAAATAAAGAAGATAGAGGTTGCCAGTTGTCTTTAGTTTTTGATAAAGAAGGAAAAAAATACCACGAAATTCTGACAAAAAAAGGAGTTATTTCAGACTGGAGAGAACCTAATGTTATTCGTATTGCTCCTGTTCCCCTATACAATTCTTTTATGGATTGTTATCGTTTTTATGAAATTTTGAAAGAAGTAGCTATTTTTTAATGCTTAGAGCTATTGATTTGTAGCCCAAAAAAGAGTATTGGGCTACAAATTAATATTTACTTCATCCTAAAAAAACGTCCTTTTGTAAATCTGTATTTTTTTTCTCCGATAGTAAGAACTTTTCCTTCTGCTATACTACTTAAATTTACAATATCTTCCTCAATTGTATGTATAGAACCCCCTGTAAGATAGGCAATGTTTAGGTACTCTTCATTGACAAAACCAAAAACCGTCCCACACAAAATAATGCGTACAGGTACATCTAGTTGATATACAAACATTATATCCCTTACATTACTTAAATTATCAGCTACTAAAACCAGTTCGTTATAGTATCCTTTAGCATTTTTTGTAGCATATAAGACAGCCTCCATATCATTTTCTGGAGCATCTCCTCCATCACCTGCTATCCTAGCCCTTCTCAACATCTTTTCTAGTTCTGTTATTTTGCAGGATGTACATTGATAAATTCCTCCTGTTTTTCCAATCTTTTTGTTACTATCTGGTGTTTTATTTCCGTCATTGAATAAGACAAACTCTATTTCTGAGTCTAAGGTATAATTCAAACTGTACCAATACTTTACTTGCTCAATATATGGATACATACTTCCTGTCACATCCAAAACAATTAACTTTCTCTTCCACTCTGGGTTTCTATTAAAAACAGCATTGACCACTGTATCTGTTCCCCAAACATATTTATTGCTGGTCAAGACCTCTTCCATTTCTTCTCGTTTGTGTATCAATTCTAATGAATCCCTCAATTTTTCTACTTGAATTTCATATTCTCGGTTGGCTTTTTCTACGGCTTCAATTTCCTTTCTTATACGTTCTTGGCGTAATTCTTCATTTTTTTTGTCTAAGGCAGCCATTTCTTCCTCTAATTTTTTCCATTCTTCTTCTCGTTTTCGATTGGCTTCCTCTATTTCTTTCTGATTTTCTTCTATCTGTGCAGAACTAGGATACAAAATTTCTAAGGGCAAAACATACAAGTTTTCCTCTTTTTCTACTTTCTGCTGCATGAAGTTTTCATAATATTTTATTCCAATAGAATACGTATCACCTATCGGAACTTTAATCTGTGCCTTTCCACTTTCGTCTGTTGGAGGGGTTGTATATTCTTTTCCAGTGGCTGCACTTATCACAGTAAAAACTTCACCCAGAACTGGATTTTCTCCTAAATCTAAATACGTTAGGCTAAAAACGGCACTATCTAAAGAAGGCTGCAACTTTCCAATTTTCATTCCTTCGTACTGAATGTATCTATCAATTTTTGAAAAATATCCCCCTTCTACTACTATTTTGTCGTAATTCGCTGTGCTGTTGATGGAAATAGAATAGCTATCGCCAGTAGGAATTAGAAAAATATTTGCACCATCTGAATTTGTAGAATCTGTAGAAGAATGATACACTTTACCGTTTTTCTGACTTGTCAGAATGATTTTTGCTTTTTGTGGTTCTTTTTCGTGATTGATAGGCAAAATTCTAACTAAGGCTTTTTCTGGAGTGGGTTGAAGTTGGTCAGCTTTGTCAGTAGGAAAAGCAAAGGCAAGATTGTAAAACTGATTTTCTTGATTTGTAATAGGAACTTGATAAGCTATTGTAGAAATAGAAGAATAGACTAAATAGGTATCTTTATTGGGAAGCAAAATCTCATTTTGATTGTTTTCATTTGATTTTCCTGCTAGGCTAAATGTTTTCTTGGTCTGTTTTCCATAAAAGAAAATATAGGTCTGTAAAGGCTGATTTTGAGCATCAAAGACTGAAAAACGAACAAGTGCGCTATCTGGTTTCGGAGTTAGAGAATAGTTTTGAGAAAAGCTGCTTTTGGTAGAAAATATTGATAGAAGGAGAGTGAGGAAAAATAAGACAAATTTTATTTTCATAGCTACATTATCAAGTAAAAGATTTTTTGATAAAGTAACGTATGTTTTCTGATTTTAGATACAAAAAAACAATTTTGATGATATGGAGCTGTATCATGTACAACACATGACACAGCTTTTAATTAACTTTTCAATTTACCATTAATTATTTTTCAAAGATTTCATATCAATCACAAAGCGATAACGTACATCACTATTGAGCATTCTTTCGTAGGCTTCATTGATGTCTTGCATATCAATTTTTTCGATTTCTGAAACGATGTTGTGTTCTCCACAA
Source organism: Bernardetia sp. (assembly GCF_020630935.1). Lineage (NCBI taxonomy): Bacteria > Pseudomonadati > Bacteroidota > Cytophagia > Cytophagales > Bernardetiaceae > Bernardetia > Bernardetia sp. The sequence goes on along the minus strand of NZ_JAHDIG010000058.1, from coordinate 11,197 downwards.
AAATCTAAAAGTTCTTGTGTTTCTTTGATTCCTCCAATTACAGAACCTGCTACCGAACGTCTGCCCATAATCATTGGAGGTGTTTGGAGCATAGAATCTAGTTCACCAATAAAACCAACCAAAACAAGTGTTCCGTTGATAGTAAGTGTAGAAATATAAGGATTTAGGTCGTGTTCGTAAGGAACAGTATCAATAATCAAATCGAACTTTCCTTTTACAGCTTTCATTTGTTCCTTATCTGTAGAGATGACAAACTTATCTGTACCTAATTTTTTAGCATCTTCTTCTTTGTTGGGAGAGCGAGAAAATAATGTAACTTCTGCGCCCAAGCCTTTTGCTAGTTTGATTGCCATGTGTCCTAAACCTCCTAAACCAACAACAGCCACTTTGCTATCTTTTCCTACCTTCCAATGACGAAGTGGCGACCACGTCGTAACCCCAGCACAAAGCAGAGGTGCTGCAGCAGCCAAATCTAAATTTTTAGGAACTTTCAAAACAAAGTTTTCATCGACAACTATTTTTTCAGAGTATCCACCAAAAGTGCGTCCTCCAAGGTGTTTGTCTTTTCCGTTGTATGTTCCTGTAAATCCATTCAAACAATACTGTTCTAAATCTTGCTTACAGCTATCACAGGTTTGGCAAGAATCTACCATACAACCCACAGCAGCATAATCGCCTACTTTTACTTTCTTTACATCGCTTCCCACTTTGGTAACTTTCCCCACAATCTCATGACCAGGAACGGCTGGATAAACTGTTCCTCCCCAATCATTTTTGGCTGTGTGTAGGTCGGAATGGCAAACGCCACAGTATAAAATATCAATTTCTACATCTTGAGCAGTAGGTTCTCTGCGCTCAATAGTTATTTGTTCTAAAGGTTTGTCAGCTGCTTCTGTTCCGAAGGCTTTTACATTGTTTGACATTAATTTCTAAGGTTTTGTTGTTTGTAATTATATATCATTCCAACAGACTTTTAGCTGCATTGTTTTTTGAGAAAATCAGATTATTTTTCGTATCTTCTGTTTCAATTATTTTATCAAATACCAAATTACCTAGTTTTATGTCAAATCAGAACACACACAATGTTTTCAACCTCATTATTTTAGATGAGAGTGGCTCAATGAACAGCATCAAAAGCACTATTATTAGTGGTTTTAATGAAGTTGTCCAGACTGTAAAAGGAGTAGCTAAAGAATATCCAGAGCAAAAACACTTTATCAGTCTTGTTACCTTCAATTCACTAAAGACAACCACGCATTTAGAAAATGAAAGCGTAGAGAAACTAAAGGAAATAAGTCAAAACCAGTACAATCCCACAGCAGGAACACCACTTTTTGATGCTATGGGAAATAGTATTTCACAGCTTCGAAAAATTACTCAAACGCATTCAGATTATAACGTTTTGGTAACTATATTGACAGATGGAGAAGAAAACTCGTCTAAAGAATTTAATCAAAGAACCATCAAGCAAATGGTAGATGAACTCAAAAAAGAAAACTGGACATTTACCTACATAGGAGCAAATCATGATGTGGAAAACTTTGCAGCTACCATTTCTATTGAAAACACAATGAAGTTTGAAGCCAACGAACAAGACATTAAACAGATGTTTAGTAAAGAAAAGGCTTCAAGAATGGCATATAGCAAGAAAATTAGAAATAATGAAGATACTAGCAAAGGATTTTACGAATAAATTTATTTTTCAAAGTGCCATTGCTATTTATTTAGTGATGGCACTTTTTTATGAAGTATAACATTCCAATGCTTTCAAAGCCGTCCAAAGACCTAGTTTTTTTGTTTTGTCTGTATGCAGAGCGACGAAGTTGTGTGAGATAATCCACGTAATGGCTTTTATTTTGGTAGGCTTGTAGAGTTCAAAATCGTGTGGAACGCCCATTTCTTTCGTATCAACTCCAAAACTGACTACTGAAGTAGGCTTAAGTTTTTTATAAATATCTAAGAAATTCGCTTCTGTTTTAGCCATATTTACGATAGCTACATCGCCTAAAGAAAGCTGTCCTGCTGCCAAAATACCTGTTAGGAGTTTGTTGTCTACTTCATTTAGTTTGTCGTGTTCGGTTTCGTTTATTAAGATTAAGAAGTTTTTACGGTTTTTTCCAAAGTATGAAAAATCGTTATTCTGTTTTTCTTGTGTAGTCGTAGTATTTTCAGATTTTACTTTTTCAATTTCTTGTTTGAGCGTGTTTGTCTCCATATCAGATACACCACTATGTGTCTCTACTTCTTGTTCTTGGTTTTCTACTGCTTCAATTTTCCATTCTGATTCTACAGCATCTATATAATAAAGTTGTTCTGTAAAAACGTAGGGTAAAAAATCGTATTCTTGCATAATCTATTTTATTCAATAACCGTCAAGGAGGATAAAACCGTCGTTGAGATTAGTTTCTTTTTAAAATTTCTTGATTAATATCTCCAATCAGTTTCCAACCTTCATATACAAAACCTGTATAAAGCTGGATTAAACTTGCTCCTGCTTCTAGTTTTTCTATGGCATCTTTCGGACTATGAATCCCACCCACTCCGATAATTGGAAAAGCTCCATCTGACTTTCGATGAAGATAGGAGATTACTTCTGTGCTTCGGTGGGTTAGAGGTTTGCCACTAAGTCCACCGTTACTGATGGTTTCTATTTTTTGTGTTTCTGTCTTGAGATTTTCTCTGCTGATAGTTGTATTGGTGGCGATAATTCCTGCTAGTTTTACCTCTTTAGCAATTTCTATAATGTCATCTAGTTGAGAGTCAGTTAGGTCTGGCGCAATTTTCAAAAGTAAAGGTTTTGGATTTTCTTTCTTTTGATTACGATTTTGAAGAGTTTGAAGAAGCTCTGTAAGTGGTTTCTTTTCTTGAAGCTCTCTAAGGTTAGGCGTGTTGGGTGAGCTTACATTAACTACAAAATAATCTACATAATCGAAGAGCGCATCAAAACAAATAATATAATCACTTGTAGCTTCTTCATTAGGAGTAACTTTATTCTTTCCAATATTTCCACCAACAATAATATGAGGTTTTTTAGCTTTGATTTCTTTGAGTCTTTCTACTGCAATTTCTACTCCTTCATTATTGAATCCCATTCTATTTATCAGAGCATTATCTTCTTTGAGACGAAACAAACGAGGTTTTGGATTTCCGTCTTGTGGTTTTGGTGTTAGCGTTCCAATTTCAATAAAACCAAATCCTAATTTATCAAGTTCTTCAATCCATTTTGCGTTTTTATCAAAACCTGCTGCCAAACCTACTGGATTTTTAAATTTTATTCCGAAAACTTCTCTTTCTAGCCTTTTATCAGAATTAACGGAGTTACTTACTATTCCTTTTCCTCCTATTTTGAGAAGAGTTTGTAAGCCAGAAATAGCTGTATAATGTGCTTTTTCAGCATCTAATTTAAAAAAAAGAGGGCGTAGAAGTGAATACATAAAAACAAATGTAATTTGTAGGTTAAAGGCTTACCTTTGACAGGCACAGAGACTGTTCAAATATGAATACAAAAATACAATTTATTCGGAAGCAAAAAATTCTAAATTCAAATCATTCTACCAAGTATATTATTTTACTTTCTTCTCATTTTCTCAATTTTATCTCTGACATTTTTGGGAACACGTTTTTTAGGTGCATTCATCTCTAAAAGTCCTCCCAAAAGTTCTGGGTCTATGCTCGTTACGATGGTTTCTAGGGTTTCCATACGCATTTCCAGTTCGTGATTACGCTGTTTTAGTTGAGCTAGTTCTTCCTCATCTTCTTTGGAAAGAGATTTTTTGTCGAAAAAAGCAATTTTCATCAAAACACCAATTAGTAGTATTGAACAAATAGAGGCAAAAATCATCATTAAAGCAGCCATCAAAAGCAAATTTAGAAATAAGAATATTAAAATTATTTATAACAAAAAAAGTCCGATAACTTATCGGACTCTTTTCAACTTACAACTTAACCCTATTGATATGAAAACTGAAAGAAAGCTGTTACTTAAAACTATCTATTATCATATACTTCTGATATGCTATTCTCAAGTTTTCAAAGTTTTGAATTTCTGTACCTCAAAGAATCCCTAAAACTATCTTTGAATCAAAATTCTTTCACAACAGTATTACAAAAAACAAGTTATAACTTATTGATTATTAGCTTGTTAGTAAGCTGTTGTATTAGGTGGAACGAAAAAAATATTGATTGGGTTTCCCAAAAGATAATAATTATTTACAAATTCTCAATTTATTTTGAATAATTAGTAACTTAATTGAAATATCTCTAAGATTTATAATTTATTTAACATTTTTTGTGATTTTGAAATACTCCTTTTAGTGAATCTCTCCATGACAGAATAAGCTAAAACATCACTAAAAAAATTGATTTAATGATATACTATTTTTTTAACTTTTATTCTAGAATGATGTCTATATTAATATAGCCTAATATAAAAAATAAGGTTTACCAATTAGAGTACTGGACATGAGATAAAAGTTATTAGTGTCGCTACACTAACATACCAATGAACGCAACTCCTGTTCTGTGACTCACAGAACAGCAAATATATATTGATATTCAGTACTCTATTTACCAATTTTTATTAACACCTTTAAAGATGAATATTATACGAAATTCTATACTCTTTTTACTCTTCTCTTTTTGCTTTGCTTTTGCTAAAGCACAAGATTTGTATTTTCCTCCTCTCATAGAAACAGAAGAAAACAACTGGGAAACGATGTCTGCTTCCGAATTGGAATGGTGTGATGAAAAGATTGATAGCCTATACAGTTTTTTGGAAGAAAAAAATACAAAAGGCTTTATTGTCTTAAAAGATGGAAAAATAGTCTTGGAAAAATATTTTGGAACATTTACTGTCGATAGTGCTTGGTACTGGGCTTCGGCTGGCAAGTCTATGATAGCTACGTTGGTAGGTATTGCGCAGCGTTCTAGTTTATTAGACATCAACGATAAAACATCTGATTATTTGGGAGAAGGATGGACAAGCCTAAATAAAGAACAGGAAGAAAAAATTACGATTCGTCATCAAATGACAATGACAACAGGACTGAAAGAGGCAGATAGTACAGGAATTGATAATTGTCTTGAACCTTCTTGCCTTACCTACAGCTCTGAACCAGATACTCGTTGGTATTATTATAATTCGCCATACAGATTATTACAGCACGTGTTGGATAGCGCAATAGGAAAACCACTCAATCAGTATTTTAATGAACGAGTTACTCGTAAAACAGGTATTACAGGAGCATTTGTGAATTATATATTGTTTTCTAAACCTCGTAGTATGGCTCGTTTTGGACTTCTTATGTTGAATAAGGGAAAATGGGAAAGTAATCCAGTTTTAAATGATGCAATGTATTTTGAGCAAATGACCAATACTTCACAAGAACTCAATTCTGCTTATGGTTATCTTTGGTGGCTCAATGGAAAAGATAAATTCAAACTTCCTGCTTCTGATGATGTTTTTGAAGGCTCACTCATTCCGAATGCACCTTCTGATATGATTGCAGCTTTGGGGGCAAATGACCAAAAGATTTATATTGTGCCGAGTCAAAAATTAGTAGTGGTAAGAGTAGGAAATAGTGCAGGAGCAGATAGGTTAAATGCTCTTTCCTCGTTTGATAATGAACTTTGGGGAAAGATTTCTGCTTTAAAATGCAGTGAAAATCCAGTGTTGTCAAATCAAGAAGAAGGAGGCGAAACTATGAAAGTATTTCCCAATCCTAGTTCAGAAAACTATTTTCTTAAAATTCCTAATGGAAGGTACGATATTGCTATTCGTAATGCACTAGGAAAGGTAATTTATAAAGCAAAGGTTACACATTCATTCAGAATTGTGGCAAAAGATTGGAAAAAAGGAATATATTTTGTCGAAATTACGCCTATTGGAACAAAAACAACAACTTATTTGAAAATTGTAAAAGAATAAAAAAAAACGCCAATTACAGAAAAGTAGTTGGCGTTTTGCTTCTCATGACTAAAAAAATACTATGCTACTGGAAAGCGTTCTTTCAATGCATCAAGGTGTTCTACTGAAGAGCGAATTTGCTGCAAGTGCCTTCTAAGGACAATTTTTGTATCCATAGGCACTTCTTCCATTTTCAAAATATCTTCATACTCTTCAATAGCAGTATTTTCTCCTCTTTTACATTCTTCAATGACTGCTTCTACATCGTTTCCTAAAACAAAAGATTTAAGGTTCATCCAAACACGATGTAAATCGCCTGTAATGCTTGTTCCTTTCTCTGGTGTTCCTCCTAGTTTTTTGATTTCTTCTTTAAGTTCGTGTCCAAAATCGTAGCGTTGTTGTACAGATTTGGTAAAGAAATCCTTCAACTCGTGGTTGTTTACATCAGTAACTGCTTCTTTGTAGCCTTTTTCAGCATCATAGTTCTTTTCAATAAGTTCGTTCAATGCTTTTACGGCTTTTTTATTTGATTCTTGACTCATAATAATATAGATTAAAAAATTAAAGATTAAAAAATGTATTTACCCTTATATAACCCTTATCAAATAAAAATGTTATAATTATTTCAATAAGTGCAATAAGCACATGCAAAAGCAGCGAAGCTAACTGAAAGACGACGAAGTCAATTAAAAATTATGAACTGAAAGTTAGTATAACTAAATGAATATTCAGCGAAGCTAATTATGAATAATTATTTTATTGATAATCAAATAGTTGTAGTGAAAATAAGATATAGATAATTTTACACTACTCTACCCTACTATTTTAAAAATGTGTTTTTTTTAGTTGCATCGCAACGTACTATTGGTAGAAATGAAGAATATTTTTATTTAAAAGTTGCAGAGCAACGAAATATAATTTATAGGATTCGAATTTAAAACATTAACATATCGTTGCGATGCAACTTAATCATGGTCTTTACTATTTATTTTTCTACCAACATTTTGTTGCTCTGCAACTTAAATTTGAAATAAAAAAATAGTAGGGTAGAGTAATTTTACATAATTACTTAATTAGAAAACAATATGTTATAAATTGTAGATTACAAAAAACCTCTTCTATTTTTTGAATAAAAGAGGTTTTAAAAAATTGACGACTGATAGAATATATCAAAAATTATTCTACCGTAACAGATTTTGCTAAATTTCTAGGCTGGTCGACATTACAACCACGCATTAGAGCCACATGATACGATAAAAGTTGTAATGGAATTACAGAAACAAGTGGCATAAAGGCATCGTGTGTGCTTGGCACTTCGATAACATAATCTACTTTTTTAGGAATGGCAGCATCGCCTTCTGTAACCACAGCAATTACTTTTCCTCGTCTTGCCTTTACTTCCTCAATATTTGATAAAATCTTATCATACGAATTATCACGAGTTGCAATCACGACAACTGGCATCTCTTCATCAATAAGAGCAATAGGTCCGTGCTTCATTTCAGCAGCAGGATAACCTTCTGCGTGAATGTATGAAATTTCTTTAAGTTTCAAAGCTCCTTCTAGGGCTACTGGGAAATTATATCCACGTCCCAAATACAAGAAGTTACGAGCATTTACGAAGTCTTTGGCTATTTTTTCTATTTGATTATTGAGCTTTAAAGCCTGTTCTACTTTCTGAGGTATTTGTTCTAACTGACGTAAAAGGTCTTTGAGTTGATTGTCTGAAATCGTTTTACGTTCTTTAGCCAACATGAGTCCTAAAAGAGCAAGCACAGTTACTTGTCCTGTAAAGGCTTTTGTACTAGCAACACCAATTTCTGGACCTGCGTGGATGTATGCGCCTTCATGTGTTGCTCTTGCAATAGAAGAACCCACTACATTACACACTCCAAAAATAATTGCGCCTCTGTTTTTAGCTAGTTCTATGGCTGCAAGTGTATCAGCTGTTTCTCCAGATTGAGAAATGGCTATCATTACATCACCCTCTTCAATAATCGGATTTCTGTAACGAAACTCAGAAGCATATTCTACCTCAACAGGAATGCGAGCAAACTCTTCCATAATATATTCGGCTACCAAACCTGCATGCCACGAAGTTCCACAAGCTACAATTACAATGCGTTTTGCTTTGACAAGTTTGTCTAAGTATTTATGAATCCCACCTAAAGCAACGTGTCCGTTAGCTGCAATAAGTCTTCCACGAAGTGCATCACGAATAGATTTTGGTTGTTCAAAGATTTCTTTTAGCATAAAATAATCATAACCACCTTTTTCAATAGACTCTAACTCCATATCAAGTGTATGAATATAAGGAGTAGTAGGAATATCTTCTATATTTTTAATGGCTAATGAATTATTCGTAATGACAGCTATTTCATCATCATTCAAATAAACAACTTCATTTGTATATTCAATAATTGGAGTTGCATCAGATGCCACAAAAAATTCATCTTGTTCTTTTCCAATACCGATAACCAAAGGGCTTCCTTTTCTCGCTGCAATAAGTTGATTAGGATTATCTTCTGACATAATGATAATCGCATACGCTCCCACAACTTTATGAAGAGCCAAGCGAACAGCTTCTTCCAAACTACATTGGTGTTGGTTTTGGATTTCTTCTATGAAATGGATAAATACTTCTGAGTCTGTATCTGATTTGAAGGTATGCCCCTTATTTTCTAAATCTTGCTTTAAAACAGAATAGTTTTCAATAATCCCATTATGAATAATAGCTAGACGATTTGAGCCAGAGTAATGAGGGTGTGCATTTGTATCATTTGGAACGCCATGGGTTGCCCAGCGAGTATGACCTATACCTACTTTACCTTTTTTATTTTTGCTTTCTGCAAAGGTTTCTAGTTCTGCTACTTTGCCTTGTTTTTTATAAATATTGATGCTAGAGTCCATTAAAGCTACTCCAGAGCTATCATAACCACGATATTCTAATCTTTTTAATCCTTTAATAAGAATAGGATATGCTTCACGCTGTCCTATATAACCTACAATTCCACACATAAATTTATAGTTTTATTTTTTAATGAGTCAGTGAATTTTTGATGTCAAACTCTTTGAATAGAAGCAAATTACAGAATAATTTGCTAATTCTATTTGGAGATGAGCTACGATTATCAAAAAATAAGAATTTTTATTCTGCAATACTGTAATAAGTACGTAATCTGATAGTAGGAAGGTTATTGGTATTTTTCTGTGTAGGGAAAATAAAACGATTGACACTAATATTATTTTCGGATGGTTGTAGAATTAATCCATCACTTTCTGTAATCTGTCCCTTAGCCAATTGATTGATATAACTCGTTAGAGTAGCATAACTATAAGATTTTCCAGCCACAGTATATGTCATAGAAAGTGCTTGGTTACTAACAGTTTCTGATTGTAAAAATTGTAATGAGCCAGAAGAAGTATAGAAAAAGCCATTACCATCACCAAATAAAAATAAAAGCTGATTTGGAGCTGTAGAAGTGCTACTCATAGCAGATTCTAAGGCAGGAATGTCTAACTCTACTCTTTGGATAACAATATTTTGATTATTTACAAAATCTTCTAAATAAGGAAACTCTAATTTTACACCAATACCTGTTCCTGCTTGTATAGCAGCAAGATTATTTGTGTTTTCTGATGGAATAAAATCTTGTGTAGCTAGTGAGGCTAAAGCAGAGTTAGAAAGTTCACTTTCTATATTTGAAAAGCTCACTGGCATATCAAATTTATAAGAAGATGAGACTGTATCTTCAGGGTAATGGAAGTATAAAGTGATGTTGGTATTAGGAGCTAGTGGATTTATACCCACTACAGAAGTATTTGGGGAAGTATTTCGAAAGGCTAAGCCTTTTGAGAATAAGCTGAACAATGAATCATTTTCAAATTTATTAGCCACACCATAATCAAATAATTTTCTTCCGTATTCTTCAGAAAAACGTAATCTCAAGACATTATTACTATCTAAATCGTTCGGATATATAGCACTTCCTAAAGAGATAGTTGATGTTTGTAGTGTATCGAAGTTATAACGAGTCTTATTCTCAAATTCCTCTGTAACTTCATATACTTGTATAGTATTACTTACTAAAGTATCACTACCATACAAATAATCTGTTTGGAAAAAGCCTACTAATGAATCAAAAATGGCTGTCTGACCAGCATCATTAATTAAATCTTCTGTCGTTGTGGTAAGAGAAACATTAGCAAAACCTTGCGCAGAATAAGTGCCTACATATTCGTCTGACAACGAACCCATTAAAAGGCGAGAGTTACCTAGAACACTGGTTGTATTGACACTATCTAGTTGAAATAATTTGACATTAATGGTTATAGTGTCAGTATAATAGGTGCTGATAAGCTGTTCATCAGGAAGTCCAATAGGCTCAGGTTCATTCTCACAACTACTTAAAGCAAAGCTAAAAGACAAGAATAAGACTATACCAAAAAGAGAGATATTTTGTGAGTAGAATGAAGAAAAAAATGAAATAAGACGAGATAAATTATTATTTTTCATTAAATTGAATTTATGACAACTGTTTTAGCGTTTTTATTTAACATAGATGCAGGACGAACAGAGTTGGGTATTTCGTTGCATAAAAAGCATACTTTTCAGTCTATTAATAGTATGCTGATTTTAATTCCTTTCGCAAAAGTACGAATTATATTATATATATCTTTAGCATACTGTATATAGGATAACTTTTTATAAAAAAACAAGAAAAGCTCAACATCAATCAAATGTTTAGACATACAAAAAAGCCCAAACAAAACTGCTTAGGCTTTTTTCAATCCCCTTAAAAGTAATTATTGTTTTTTTTATTTATCTATTCCTTGTTTTTTAAGAAGTTGCTCTGATTTCTGTTTAAACGCTAAATTAATTGTTGCTGGATTTACTCCTTTTTTATCTATTTTTAAATAATAAATCCCTGTTGGATGCTCACCAAACATCCAAGCTATTTTGTTATCTAATTCAACCTTAGGTGCATAATTTATGTATTCTTTTCCCTCTTCATCTACGACTTTCATTGTTATTTCATCTTCACTTTCTATAGTAAATCTATAACCTGTTGTTTCTGATAATACCATTGTATATTCGTGTGTATTTTTATCAATATTGTACATTTTGACTGTCGTAAATCCGTCTACATCTTTTTTGGATTTTTGTATCTCATTAGGATTAAACTTACGAGTAGCCATTGCTAATGAAGTGTTTTTCTTGTCTTTTGGGACAGTAATTTCTAATCTATACTTTCCAGTTGTGGTGTTTCTAAAAGTAAATCCTCTAAAATA
>NZ_JAHDIG010000057.1 GCF_020630935.1 Bernardetia sp. | reverse complement strand
TTAAAGATATTGTTTCAAAAAAATAAACCACATAAGCACATAGTTTTTTTTATGTGTCTATATGGTTAGAAAAAATAGCATCAATGAGTAAGTATGAGTTGTCTAATTTTTTGAGATTTGGGAAGAGTAATAATTTATTTCTCCAAAAGCCTTTTTGCTTGATTAGCATATTTACCTTTTGCTTCCATAATTTTTGCTAGTAGCTTTTTAGCCTGCTGTTTTTTATTTTGTTTTAAATAAGAATCGGCTAAATACCACTCTGCATCTTGATAATTTTTTTGATAAATAATACTAGATTTTTGCAGCAAAAATCTTTCAAACAAACCAATAGAAGTTTTGTAATCGTGATTCTTATAATGAGACAGTCCTCCAAAGTAAAGTGCTTGAGCATCATTTGCATTACTAGCTAAATAAGTAGTAAATAACAGACTAGCATCAGTATATTTTCCATTTTCATAGGCTTGCATAGCGTTAGAGAGAGTTTCTTGCGAGGTTTTCTGTTTTCCCATAGATTTATCAGAATAGCCATAATCGTCATCTGCTAACTGCCGATTATAATATAAATTTATACTATCTGTTAAATTTGATGTATTTTCATTCGTAGTAGGAGAAGAAGCTACCAATGGTGTACTATTATCATTGAGTTTTTGTTTTTTCTGTATCCAAATATCAGAGGTGGAAAAATCTTGTTTCGTTTCTGACTCATCTAAATTGTATGATATATTGTTGTCGCTTAGATTGCTATTTGAGTTTGATTTAAACTGAGTAATGCTTTCCTCATTATCTACAGCTTTTATTGCTTCACCTTTTTCTAGTTTTTCTACTAACTCTTTTTCTATCTCTTCTGAAACAATTGGTTCATCATTAAGAGCTAAATCATTACTTGTTTCTTCTTTAGCAAATTTTTCTTGTTGTTTTGTTTGCTCTGTATCAAAAGCATCAGCTTCTGCAAACTCTTCTCTTTCAAACCCAATGCCTATTCCTTTCATCAGACCAAATATGACAACAAAAATTAGAGCTACAGAGGCAGCAGCATAATAAATTCTATAATCTGTTTTATAAAAACCTCGCTCTTTGTTATATTTCTTTATTTCTCTATTTAACTCTTTTGTACTGGCTGCAATATTTACTTTAAAATCTGCATTAGAAAACCCCTCGGCAGCTTCAGCAGCAAAATCTGAATTTAGGAGCTGTTTTTCTACTTCGTGTAATTCTTCTTTGGTTAATTTTTTATCTATATATTTTTGTAAGGTTTGGACATCTATATTGGAAGAGCGTTCTAAAATGCTCCGTATTTTTTGTTCTCTATTGGTATTGCTTTGGCTCATAGTGGTATTTCATTTTTATGTGTTTTGGCTAAAGAAGAAACTATCTTTTTACATAAACAATAGCCAAAAAGCTATTGTTAGAATACCTAACTGCTTCTTGATATTTCTTTTTCCATTTTGAAGATAACTCTTTACTTTAGAGAGAGGAAAACCAGTAATGTTTACAATTTCTTGATAACTCTTTTCTTCTAAAAAGAAAAGTTCTACACATTGTCGTTGTTCAGTATTTAGTGCATAGAGTGCTTCTTCAATGCTGTTGAGGCGTTCTTCTTTTTGATGTTTGTCGCTTTCATTAGATAGATGCCAATCTGGGTCAGAATCCATACGTTCCTCGTCTTGATTGTTAAAATAATCTTCACTTCTTTTGAACTCCCTTTGGCGTTGGCGCAAATACATCAAACAATAATTTTGTGTAAGACGATGCAACCAAGGAGGAAAATTTTGTATCTCAAAACGTAGAAGGTCGGTCAGTAATTTTTCAAAAATGAGCAGTACAGCATCTTTGCTATCCTCCTCATCTTTCAGATATTTCAGACAAACACCATAAACCAAGTGAGTATAACGCTCAAAAAGTTCACCTACAAATTTGTTATCTCGGGTTTCTTTATAGGCTTCTATAAGTTCTAAGTCGGAACGAGGACTTTTTTTAGAAAATAACTTGACAAACATTCTAAGAACAATTAAAAATTAAAAATGCAATCTCATCTGAACTTGAAGAACAGCATTTATTAGACTACAAGAGTGTGATGAAAGTTGCATCTTAATACGAATCATCATTTTAATAACTACAAACTAACTACCAATTTATGAAAAATCTATCTTTATCAACATACGAATTTATTACGAAATTATATACTTTACGCTTTCATTTAATTTTTATTTGTACACTAGGAGTTTTGTATAGTCAGGAAGCATTAGGACAAGGACAGTTCAACCTAAGACTACAAACAGGCTTTCCATTAGAAGAGTTTGCAGAACAGAATGAATCTATTGCCTTCGGAGTGGGAGGACTGATACTAATTCCCTTAACAGAAGATGAGTCAGTTGTCTCTGTAGGTTTGGATGCTAGTTATATGATTTATGGAATGAAATCAGATGATTACATAGATAATAATGGCTTTGAATATACATTAAACACAAATAATAATATTTTTGAGGGTTTTGCAATGGTGCGTTTCAAACCTCGTTGGGTAGATGCCTTTGCTTACCCTTATGTAGATGGACTTATAGGAGGGCGTTATCTCTATACAAGAACTACAGAAGAAGAAGATGGAGAAGAACTGGATGCTTTTATTGAACAAGATGGCTTTTCTTTTGCTTATGGTGGCGCAGGAGGGGTTTTAATTTCACTAACAGAAGAAATAAAATTAGATATTCGTGGCGTCTATACACAAGGGAGTAAGGCAAAATATATGACAAGAAATTCGATTTATCCAGACCCAATATTTCCAGATGAGTTTGTCTATGATGTAAAAAGGACAAGAACAGATATGCTAACTTTTCAAATTGGAATTACATTTTTTATAGAATAATTTTGAAACACAAAGTAAAAGCGCATTGTTTTATGAGCCAAAAAATGAGTATTATTGCAGTAATGATTTATTCTGTAAAATAAACTTGTTTGATTTGATGAGAAAAAATATACTACTATCCTTACTTTGTTTTTTTTTATTTTCTGCTATTTCTAGTTGTGATGTTGTAGAAAATAAAAGTGGTGAGAACCGTCCAAATTCTCCTATACTTTCTGATAATTCTGTTGAAATAGATAAAAAGTTTGAAGGAGAAACTGTTAGAGTGCTTTCGTGGAACTTATATAATTTTGGTAAATCTAAGGATGCAAATGAAATAGCATATATTGCTAAGTTATTAAAGGATTATGATATTGTAGCCATTCAAGAAGTTTCTACATCTTTGTATGGAATACGTGCTGTGGGAAAATTAGCCGACGAGCTAAACCGAACAGGCAGCAAGTGGGAATACAAAATTAGCGACCCTACTTCTGGAGATGGAAAAGAACGCTATGCTTACCTTTGGAAAACTACTACAAAAAATGCCAAAATTTCATTGAAAAAAGACTGGCTAGAAGAAAGTATTGCTAAAAAAGTAGATAGAGAGCCTTATATGGCAAGATTTGAAGTAGCTTCGAAACAAAGTAAATCTAAAAATACTTTGTTAATAGGTAGTTTCCACGCTGTTCCAACAAGTAAAGACCCTGAAAAAGAGATTGTTTTTTTAAAGGAAATACCTAATTCTTATCGAACAGACAACATCCTTATTTTGGGAGATTTTAATCTGGATGGAGAACACGAAGCCTTTAATGGATTGAGAGAGCGTTCATTTGTGGCAGCCTTCAATGACCAAAAAACTAGCCTACGAATGAAACCAAAAGATGGAAGTCCTTTAAACAAAGAATACGATAATATTTTTGTAGAGAAAAGAGCATTTTCTATCAAAGACGCACAAGTTATTCATTTTTATAAAGATTATAAAAGCCTAAAAGAAGCCCGTTATATTTCTGACCATATTCCTTTGTGGGTAGAGCTTGGATTTAAGGAGTAGGCTTTATAAAAAAAAAGTCTGACATCTATAAGCAAAATATTTTCTAGCTTTCTAAGTTTTTTAGCATATTATTCTGTTGCTTTTTCTTGTGAGTAGGCAATCAAATCTTGTGGTTTTTGTAATATATATACGTTTTTAGAGGTTTTATAATCTTGTCCCATTACTTGAAATCCAGAAACTAAGATATCAGCATCTGGAAAACGTTCTCCAATTTCAAATAAATATTCTTCTACTGCATTAGCACTTGGAGAAGAGGTAATAATGGTTACCAAAGTGGCTGGTCTGTGTGTATAATATACTTCTTGTAAGTCTTTTAAAGGTAGATTTTGTCCAAGATAAATCACTTCATTTCCTCGTACTTTCAAAAGGTAATAAGAAAACAAAAGTGAGATTTCGTGTAGTTCGCCACTCGGAAGGAATAAAATATATTTTTTCCCTGTGCCAGAGGCTTTGTCTCTGTACTGTCCGTCTATAGCAACAATTATTTTTTGACGAATAAGCCCAGTAATAAAGTGTTCTTGTGCTGGATTGATGGCATTAGTTGTCCAAAGCATTCCTATTCGGCTAAGAAAAGGATAAATGATATTGAGCATTGTTTTTTCAAATCCAAATTGCAGAATACTTGTAGACATAATTCGCTCAAACTGTTCTTCATTGATATCAATGGTAGCAGCTGTAAGTGCGCTAATCTGAGATTGGTAATCAGAAGTTCTTGAAAGTGTTTCTCTTACTTTTACATATACTTCATCCTGCGACATTTTAGCAATTTTCGAAATACGAACACCATTGTTATTAAGTAATGCTACATTGAGCATATATTTCAAGTCTTCAGAATCGTAATAGCGAATATTTGTATCTGTTCGTTTTGGAGTTACAAGTTCATAACGTTGTTCCCACATTCTGATAGTATGCGCTCTAATGCCTGTTAGATTTTCTAGATCTCGTATCGAATAAGTATTTGTATCTCGCACAGTCATTCAAATTTAAAGGTAAGTGGAGTAAATTACATTTCAAATATGCTATGTATTCGAATTATTTTCCATAGCTTTTCAAATTAGTTCCTAATATAACGCAATACTTTTTAATTTGTTTAATATGAGGCTTAATATATTCAACAAAATTTTACTTTTGTATATTCTTGTTAGAACAAGTTTTTATTTTAAGCCCTCCTGTTCTTTTAAAGAACTGAAAAATTAAACAAAGATTGATTGAATGCTAGAGGACAGGTCATTGTATTATAATGATTGTGATAGCATTTATTTTAATCGTAAGATACTATATACTTGTTTTTCCTAGATGAAAAATAGCATCTCCTTGATTTACAACAGCTTGATGATTGATGGCAATAATATGACAGTCTTGCTTACAGATGATATCATGATGCAATTCTCCAAAAGGGTCAGTAAGACTTCCAATTACTTGTCCTTCTTCTATCATAGAGCCGTTTTTTACAAATGACCTAAAAAGCCCAGAAAATTTTGCCCTCATCCAAGATGTTTTTTGTAGGATAATGGGTTCTAGGTTTTGTTCTGCTCCACGCATTTTTGACAAATCTTCATCATCTATCATATTCAAATGATGCATCAAGCGAACAGCTCCACGCATTCCTTCTTTTATAGGCGCACGGTTTAGACGTTGAGATTCTCCACCTTCATAGACTAAGATAGATTTTCCCATTTTTTGAGCCAACCCACGTAAAGATTTATCTCTAAGTTTTGAGTTGATAATAAAATGAGGAGAAAATGCACGAGCATATTCTTCATTTTGTCCTTCTGTGGTTAAACAACGGATTTGAGAATAATTATTTATTCTGCCTCCTCCTGTATGAAAATCTAATCCCAAATCTATATGGGGTAAAATTTCCGTCGTAAAAGCATTGGCAACACGACTGGCAAGTGAACCATCTTTACTCCCTGGAAAACTTCTATTGATGTCTTTGCCATCAGGAACTTCTCTTGAAAAGTTGAGAAAGCCATAAATATTAAGAAGTGGAATAGCGATGACAGTTCCTCTTTTAGGAATGATTAGTTCTTTGGAAATAAGCTGTCTTATAATTTCGACTCCATTGATTTCGTCGCCGTGCATTCCTGCAATAAGAAGTAGTGTTTTTCCAGCTTCTTTTGAGCGATAGACAAAGACAGGCGTATCGATAGAAGTACGTGAGGGAAGTTTCGCAATATTTAGATTGATTTGTTTTTCTTCTCCTACTGCTACTGAAACACCATCAATAACAATATCTTTATGATAATTTGGAAATTCGTTTTGCATATACTTTGTGTTTGTATCAGAATGTTATGCTAATTTTTCTTATTCTAAAATATATTTTCCTTCATATTTTGCAAATTCTTGCTTCAAAAAATGCTTTACTTCTTCTGGTGATTTTTCTAACAAATGGTCAATACCAGCATTGTGGGCAAATATTACTTTTCTATCCGCTTGATTGAGATAGCCAGCCTTGTATAACTCTGCTATTGATGCAGGGTTTTCATTTAATTTTGCAGCTTCATTTATTTCTTTAGGAACTAAAAAGGCATTATTATAATGAATATTTACAACTTCATAATCATATTTTTGACAAATATCTTCCAACATTGCTACACTATACCCAAAAAAGTTATCGCCTTGCCAAAATGTATCTGGATGATAGGTTACCGTAAAACGAGTAGGGTAAGGAATCTGCTCATTGATTTCAGTACAAATTACTTTAGGACGGTATTCTGAAAGAATATTTTCTAAAATAAAATAATCATAACTATCAATATCCAAATTGAGAAATAAAAAATCCTTTGGAGCTTCAGCTACTTTTAGAAGTGACGTTACTGTGTCAGGCAATGCTTTAGTACGAAGAAGCTGTACGTTTGGATAAATCTTATATAAGTTAGACAGAAAAGCAAATTTTTCACTGTCATATTCTACTGCAACTCCTTTGTAGCCATCTCTAAAGAAAACAAAGGTATTTGACATCGTAATGCCATCAGAGGCAGCAATATCTACAATAAAATCATTATTTACCTCTGTGTTTTGTCTAATCTTATCAAAATAAGAAGCTAAGATAGTATCTTCGCCAAGGTTGGCGTAGCTTTCTGTATTGTGTTGTACAGGAACGTATTTTTTTCGTGCTTCATATCCAAAAGCATCTAGTACGCTACGTAAAATATTTTTTATCATCGTTTGTTATTGAGTGTTATTGATTGAAATACCAACAACAGAAAAAGGACTAGAAAAACTGTACCCTAAAAAAATAAAAGTCAAAATTTACAAAAAAAAGGCAACTTATCTCAAATTGCCTTTTAAAGGATGAACTATCGTCGGTGAAGACACTGACAATGGCAGCCGTTGTTGGTGTGCTTACCAACAGCAAATATACCTTTTTTCTACTGCTTACACAGAAGCTAGTTTTGTTTTACGCTCCAATACAGCTTTTGCTTTCTTTATAATATCTTTGGCAGTCAGTCCATATTTTTCCATAAGCTCATCTGGCGTTCCACTCTCACCAAAGCTATCGTTTACACCTACAAACTCCATAGGAACAGGGTTATTCATAACCAATGTCTGTGCGATACTGCTTCCCAAACCTCCTGTAATTTGATGCTCTTCAGCAGAAACAGCACAACCTGTCTTGGCAACAGATTTCAAAATAGCTTCTCTATCTAGTGGCTTTATCGTATGAATATTGATAATTTCAGCCGAAATACCTTCTTTCAAAAGCTCTTCATGAGCTTGAATAGCTTCCCAAACCAAATGCCCTGTTGCAAAAATAGAAACATCAGTTCCTTCTTGTAAAGTAATTGCTTTTCCAATTTCAAATTTTTGGTCGGTTGGCATAAATACTGGCACTTTCGGACGACCAAAACGCAAATAGACAGAGCCTTGGTAGTCTGCAATGGCAAGTGTAGCAGCTTTCGTTTGGTTATAATCACAAGGATTGATAACCGTCATGTGAGGAAGCATTTGCATCATTCCAATGTCTTCCAAAATCTGGTGAGTTGCACCATCTTCACCTAGCGTAATACCAGCATGAGAAGCACAAATTTTTACATTTTTTCCAGAATATGCAATCGACTGACGGATTTGGTCATATACTCTACCTGTTGAGAAGTTGGCAAATGTTCCTGTAAAGGGAATCCAACCACCGATAGTCAGACCTGCTGCAATGCCCATCATATTTGCCTCTGCAATACCAACTTGGTAGAAACGCTCTGGAAACTGCTTTTGAAAGTCTCCCATTTTGAGAGAACCAATAAGGTCTGCACAAAGAGCTACAACTTTAGGATTTGTTTTGCCAAGTTCTGTAAGTCCGTCGCCAAAACCCGAACGAGTATCTTTTTGGGTGTCGAAAGTATATTTTTTCATTGTATATGGAAATGATAGAATGAAGAGAAAATCTATGTTTCTAACCTTAAACGAGGATGAAAACCATCGTTTAGGATAATTCTTGATTTGATAGGACAAAGATAATTAAAAATCAGTAATCAGTTTCTAGTCATTTATAATTAATCACTAACCATTCATCATTCAAGAAGCCATCTTTTTACTTGTAACTGTCCCACTACTCTGTATTCCGACCTTCGTATCGTTCCAGAACTAAAAGCAAGCTGATTTCGAACACCTTTCAAAAGACTGTTGGAAGAATGAATAAAGTGAGTAGATTTGCCATCTACAAATAAAAATCCGATATGTGTGTCTAAACCTAAAATATAAATTCCCTCACCCATTTCTTCTACTTCTTCCATAAAATCGCCAAAATCTTTCTTCACACGTACTTTTATAAATTTCTTATCAATCGTTTTTCGAATGAGTGTTTCAGAAGCAGCTTGTGCCATTTTTATTCTATCAATCGGATAACCTAAGTCTCTTAGAATGGTGCTTACAAAATATCCACAGGCTATTTTTCCCTTACCTGGTATTTGTGTTGTGCCAGAGTAGCTCCACTTTGTACCGTACCAATATTTACAAATTTCTTCAAAGCTCTCTTCGAAAACCTGCTGTGCATTTTTCAAGACTTTTTCTTTTTCTTTCTTTGTTTTGGCTGCTGCATATTCTGCTTTTAGATTTTCCTGTTTTGATTTTATGTCTGCAAGCAAAATTTTATAATCTGAATAAGAATACAACCAACGATAAAAAGGCGTTTGG
The DNA here is from genome assembly GCF_020630935.1 of Bernardetia sp. Taxonomy (NCBI): domain Bacteria; kingdom Pseudomonadati; phylum Bacteroidota; class Cytophagia; order Cytophagales; family Bernardetiaceae; genus Bernardetia; species Bernardetia sp. The sequence continues at coordinate 22,466 of NZ_JAHDIG010000057.1, read as the reverse complement.
TATTTGTAAGGCGAAACATAAAAGCCAATTCCTGCCACTACGATAGAGAGCAAAGAAAGACGTATTAACCATCTGATTAAGAAACGTTTAAGTCGTTTGAGCATTGATTTTGAGTTAAAATAAAATGTAATAAAAGTAATTTATAAAGTCAATTTTAGTGAAAAAAATAAAAATAAATGCAACCATTGCTATTACTTGTTGGGTCTTGTTTATGAAATACAACTTAACCTATTTTGACCTATTATGAACTATTCTAAATCTATCACAACGTATTTTACGTTGCTGCTGTTACTTATTACCTCATTTCAAACTGCCTACTCACAAACCATATCACCACCTTTTCAAGAAGTGCCTGTTCCACCTTTTCCTTTTGGTACATACTATGCTTTTTTTGATGTAACTGCTACAGGAGATTGGTATCTTACTTCTAGTAATGGCTCTATGTTAGGAACTGGAAATCAAACATACCAATATTATTATCAACAAAACCAATCTCCTAACCCTACTTTTGATACTTTAAAACTTTATGACCCTGCACAAGTAGGAGGAAGAGTATCTTCCATAACCATAACCCCTAACATAGTTACTTTTCCATCAGGTATTGACCCTAATAATGCTGCCTTGAATCCTTCTCCCTATTATTTTGGAGACCCTATTTATCCAGCTATAATTAATGTATATTTTCAGAATGTAGGAGGAAATGATTATGAAGTAATTCCTGTTATAAGTAATGAAGGATTTGGTTATACAGATTCTCAATATCCCATACGTTTTACTGGGGGAGGGCGTGGTGCTAACATCACAAGCATTGAGGGACCAGATGCCGATGGTGTTGCTTCTGTATTTATGGTAGATGACAATGGAGAACTAAGATGGAATACAGGTACTGATGTTAGAATACTTGATACAAGCGTTGCTGGTAGCGATGGTGATGTGCAATATGCTGGAGGGATAGGATATCTTGCTCCCCCAGATATAGATTTAAGTGGCTGGACTCACCCAATAGTTCCTACTTTTCAAACTACTGTTATTGATGGAAGAGTTACATCAGTTGAAGTTATTGGGAGTGGCTACCCTCCTAACACAGAGTTTAATGCAACGATTAATATTGTACCAGCTTATGTAATAGATATAAATGCTACAGTAAATGTAAACAATCCTTCTACAAACCTCACTCCTATCAGTACAGCAGTATTTTCTCAGCGAGGAAATAATGATTATTACTCTGTAACAGGAAAGGTTTTTAGAGATGCTAATGGAAATCAAGTTCAAGATGCTGGAGAGGATGGGATTCCTTGGGTTAGAGTTCGTAATGACAACCCTCCTTATGTTTGGGGGCGTACAGATGCACAAGGAAATTACACGTTCAACATTTTACGTTCATTAGGAAATACAGTTTCTTTCTCGCCACTCATAACAGAAGCAACACCTAGTAGCCGAACCGTAACGCTTTCAGCAGGAAGTCCAGTAGTGACAGGACAAGATTTTGCTATTGGTGCAGGTGGAACTCCCACAGGTAGGTCAAGCAGCGTAGGGGGAACAATTCTTCCACAAAATGGGCAGCGTATTGCACTAAATCAAAATTATAGCTATCAAGTATTGTTAGATAATCCAACGAGCGATGTTCAGACTGTTTCTGCTACCTTCACACCAGACAGCAGATTTGAGATAGTGAGTAGTAGTGAAAATTTTGAAGGAACTGACGCAGCATCTTTTTCTGTAGATATTCCTGCATATTCCAATAAAACGGTAGATTTTGTTTTACAGACCAACGAAACGATAGCTAATGGAAGTTATGTACGTCATTCTTTGAGTATCAATACTCCAACAGGAAGATTGGGTGAGGAAACTACTCTAACACAGCAAATTGATGAAAGCGTAGGTACAGAAGATTTGCAGCTTTCACTTCTATCTACGCCATCACTCACAGCATCTGAAATTGAAGCTGAAAAAACATTTACTTATCATATTTTCAAAGGAGATAACGCTCCAGTCGAAGCAGCTTATACCGAAATGGTAATTTATCTGAATGAGGAAGCAGATATGAGCAAGCTAGACGTGATTGAAAACAGTATAGATTTTAGAAATGTATCAGTTTCGGAAAGTAAAACGGTTCGTTTTGAGCTAACGAATAACCCAAGTGAAGCCAATCCACTTTCATTTGTATTTAATCTACTAAGCGAACAGACCAATTTGCGTGTATATTCTGTACTGAATTATTACGATTTTTCTGCAAACCTTATTGCTTCAGACGTGTCGCCTATCATAACAACTAAAGTAGATGAAAATCCGTCGCCACAACAGCTTATTGGAGTTTTTCAGTCTAATGAAGGAACGTATTTAGATTGGATAGCCAACGATGGATTTACAAATTTCGTCATTGCAAGGAAAGCAGAAGGCGATACAGAATTTATAGAAGTAGCTCAAACCACAGAAACGAATTGGATAGACACAAACGTACAACCAAGCACTACCTATATCTATAAAGTTAGAGGAAATAGAAATGCTAGTGCATCTGACTTTTCAAATGATGTTACTATCCAAACGGATGAAACAGTTACTGGAATAGAGGAAGTTCAGACAAATAAAATTATTTTGTACCCTAATCCAAGTCAAGACATAATTCATTATAAGGAAACAGAATCACTTTCTATTTCTCATATCGAAATTGTAGATTTATTGGGAAATATAGTTTTGAAAACTCAAAATACGATGAGTTTGGATATAAGCAGATTGAAGAAAGGAATGTATGTAATTCGCTTTATATCTGACAAAGGAACATATACAAAAACATTTTGTAAGATTTAATCTTAAAACGTACTGATTTGTTCATAAAACAGCCTTTCAATAAATGTAATTGAAAGGCTGTTTTTGTCTTAATAACTCAAAATTTTAAATTCTACTCTACGGTTTAGCTTTTTACTAGCTTCATCTCTTTGTCTAGTGATAGGCTGTGTACTTCCATACGGACGAGTTTCAACACGCTTTTTATCAATTTTTTGCCTTACCAAATAATCTTGAATTGCTTTTACTCTTAAAGCAGAGAGTTTCATATTCATTGTTGGTATTCCCTCAAGGTCGGTGTGTCCTTCTACTTCTATAGTTACAGTAGGGTTTTCTAACATAAAAATTACCAAACGGTCAAGTTCTGGGAAAGATTCTTTCAGAAGTTCGTTTGTTCCTCGTTTAAAGAAAACATTATTGAGCCTTATTTTTTGCCCAACTTCAATAGGTGTGAGATACAAATTTCGTTTTATCTCTTTATAAACTTCATTTCCTCTAGCATCTATATTTTCACTTACAGAAACAAAACCCCTAGATTTTGCCAAAAATCCGTACTGTGAGTTGGGAGGAAGCGCAATTTTATAATTTCCTGTCTGTGGGTCGGCTTGTGCTGTACCTGTTTCTTCGCCTACTGGCAACATTTCATACAAAATTTCTGCTCCGATAGGCTCTTTTGTTTTGGAATTATAGACTGTTCCAGAAATCAGCAAAACAGGGTCTGGACGAACTTCTACGTGAAGTTTTGCACGGTAAATATCTAGCTTTGAAGCTGTATTTGTATCTGAATGTTTGGAAGATGAAAAATAAGCATATTCTCCACTTGCATCAATAGAATAGCCAGCATCCCAGCCAGCCGAATTGAGTACATTTCCTAAGTTCATGGGTTCGCTCCAATTTGTCCAAGTATCATCTAACCTACGACTGACGTACATATCCATACTACCATATCCACTTCTGCCATTGGAAGCAAAATAAAGCGTTTTATTGTCTGATGAAAGCGTTGGACTAACTTCTAAAGCTGCCGAGTTGAGCGTTGTACCCATATTTTTGGGAACTGACCATGAATTATCTCTTTGCAAAAAGCTAATATATAAATCTCTTGAGCCATACGTATCTTCTCTACGAACAGACATAATCAAAACTTTTCTGTTGGGAGCAAGACAAAACTCTGCATATTTATCTGTATTGTAAAAATCTTTTATTTTAAGAGGCTCTGGAAACGACCACGAACCATCAATGGTTTTATAAGAAATTGAAATACCTTGCTCCATTTTTCCAGAAGGTAGATAAGCATTAGCAAGCAAAATAACATTTCCATCGGGTGTAACCGAACAAACATAATTATGCTGACTATTATTTACTGGTTCGTTCAATCTCTCTGCTTCTGTCCAAATCGTATCTGAAACATGACGAGAGACCCAAATATCATCGTTTTCTTTACCTGCCGAAATAGAAGGCATATTTTTAGGATGGTCTTTTCTATCAAAAAAAAGTGTTTTTCCATCTGGAGAAATGATAGGCAAAATTTCATTATATGGAGAATTTACCGTTTGAGGAAGGCGTTCTACTTTGTTGAAAGGAATATCTTTTGCAATATTTATTTCGGCTTTTATAGGTGTTTCGCTAGATGAAATTCCGATAGCATCGATGTTATTCCATCCTCCAACATCAATCGTGTTGAGCTTTATCTTCACAGCATTTACTTTGTATTTTGTCTTTTCTTTTAAAAAAACATTGAGCATTCTACCTTGTGTAGAAACAGGCTCTGTACGCTGATTTTTATAAATCAAATGTCCTTTCCCCTCTAAATCGTAAAGAATGATTGCTGAAATTGCACCTGCTCCAAAACTCTCTGCAATAGCCACCTGCTTCACTGAAATAGCCTTTTCAAATCCTACTTTTATCCACTCATCTTGTCGTGCTTCTGGACGAGCAGGCGACCACGCACAAGGGCTTTGCCAAATAGCAGGTAATACATTAGGTTTTCCTAAGATTTGTTTGGCAGTATATTGAGTAGGGTTAGCTTCATCAAAGTATTCAGAAGAAAAATCAATTACTTTATTTGCCCAAAGAACTTCATTGTTGGATTGAGCAAATATAGTTGAGTGAAAAAATAAGACCACTCCAAAGATAGAGAGTGTTCTGAAAAAGAAGGTAAAGCTGACTTTCCTCAAAAAAGCGAAGAAATCAGCTATAAAAATAATTAGAAAGTAGAGTTTTGATTGCATAACACAAAGATAGGTAGAGAATGGAAATAAAAAGGTTAAAATTTATTGATTCCCTTTTTCCATTTGTTTAGTCCCAATCTTGAGCCACAAATTTCATTCTTTTTCCATTTTCTGATAAAAGTGTTAAAAACTGTCCTTCCAACTGATATGTATTCATATCTGAAAGATGTTTTCCAAAGGCAGTTTCTAATTCCATATTTTGTTGGCAGGCTTTTCTTGTCATTCCGACTTGCGAAAATGTAATGTTGTCTTTAAGGTTTGTTTTGTCAGTTGTGGAAATAGTAAAGAAAATATTGTTACAACCCATAAATGCACTGCCTTGAGCAATTCGTTTTCCTTCTAAATCAGTGCTTATTTCTTTGAGCTTGGTAAGGTCTATGTTTGCTCCTGCTTTTGTAAAATCTTCCTTAGAGAAATTACTGCCATTGTTTAGGTTCATATCGGTTAGCATCCAAACTCTTGCTAGTTTTTGTTCATTAGTTATATTAGCTGATTGTTTGTTACTCTTACAGCTTGAAATGGAACATATTGTTAAAAAAATAAAGAGAACAGATAAAAAAATGGATTTGATATTCATGTTTATTCTTAGTTTGATGAAAAATAATTTATTTCATAAACTCTATGTTTTTGAATATTGTTTTTGACAAAAAATTAATCCTTACTATTTCTAAAATAATAAGGATTAACTCATATTAGATGATTTCATAACTTAGGGAACAAATTTTAAATAATTAAAACTAATCTCGTTCACTATGCTTGTACTAAATTCTTTCTAACTAAAATTATCAATAAGCACTTTTATAAGCGTAAATACTTAAAAATACATAACTACTAAGTATAGCTAAAATTGATTTTAGAATAGATAGGACTGCAATACAACTAGATAAATTTCACATTATCTGATAAGTAAGCGAAAAAGACGAACTATCATGAAATAGATAAGATAGAAATAGATTTTACTTATTTCAAATGGACAACTACTTTAAACTATCCACTTTATTATCTCATTTCCTGTTGGCTTACTATTTAGTTAGCTGCTTCCCAAATTTAGAACAAAAGAAATACATCTATGATTACTATAAAATGTGTTGAGCAAAATTCTTCTCCTTTCTTAGCTCTAGGGTGAAACATAATTAAAGATACAAAACATGTTATCATTTATAAAGCGAGATAACAAGGTTGAAGTGTTTTTTGAAAACTAGATGTTTAGTATTTGTGGCACAAACTACAATTACACTATCTTAAAGCCATAATTTCTAAATCTCAGTAAGGTCGCTTTGATACGAAAGGTTAAAAATTAGGGAGTTTTTTAAGCTATAATTTTCATTACTCTCCAAAGGGAAAAATATATACTGTTGCTTCAAGATTTTACTTAGTAATCGTTTTGCTTTTGGCTTTACGAGTTTTTTTATGCTCAAAAGGCACAAAACTGACAATTATATAAAAAGATTCTTTATTTTTCTCATCACCAAAGAATATATAGAAAGTTTTTTAAGCTGTTCTATAACTATAATCACTTAGATTTTACCTAAGCCTTCTTATAAAAATCGCCAAACAAAACTAAAGTAATTCAGCACTTCAAATCAATAAACTTTTCGAAAAACAATTCGGAAAATTTTTAAACCATATAGTATAAAATTTAATTTTACAAAAATAAAAATACTAATAATGTAGTCTTTCTAAAGAAACCAAATATATTCCGATTGAATATATTGCTTTAGAGATTTCTACAATGATGGTGAATTACAGAATATTAAAATCCTGTACTATTACCCTTTCAAACATATTTGAAGGTCTCAAGAGTAATACTACTCTATCTCTTAAACGGAACAACAACGATTTTGTTGCTTTTTAAGCGAAGATTTTAATTATTTATTTTGTAAAAATTACCGTTTGTAATTATTTGTTCTGTAAATTAATGCAATATAGAAATTAAATTTTGAATAAGCAAATTTTTGTAAAATTATTTTCCTTCTGTGTCTTTTATTTTCTTCTTCTTATCAATGACAAACTGTTCTACTTGTTTTTTCAATACAGGTAACGGAATGTGTCCGTTTTTAAGAAGTACTTCGTGAAACTCTTTTAGGTCAAAATCTTTACCTAAAGCCTCTTCTGTATATTGTCTTAAATTTTTGAAATAGATTTTACCAATTTTATAAATAGTAGCCTGTGCGGGGCGAACGACAATTTTATCTACTTCATCTCGCATAGCTTGTCTTGAAAGTCCAGTATTTCTTACCAAAAAATCGATTGCCTCTTCTCTTGTCCATTGTTTGAGGTGGATTCCTGTATCGACCACTAGGAGTGAGGTAATAAAAAGCTCATTCTGAATTTTACCAATTCTGACATACAAATCATCATAATAACTTATATTAGTTTTATTTTCTTCAGCTAGTAAGTCGGAATAATACCCTTCCCATCCTTCGTAATATACATCAAATTGCAACACTTTTCTGAATGTAGGAATATTTTCTAGTTGTTGTTCATACCATGCTTGAATATAACGCCCACCAGCTTTTTCATAAATCCAAACAGGCATTTTGTTTTGGGGAATCTGTTCAGCATTTTTTAAATTTATTTGAAGTGCTGGAGAGGTTTTGCCCTGCCCTCCATGAAATTTGAGTAAAGGTGATGTACTCTCTTTTGGAACTGGAACACGAACGAGTTGTAGCGAATTTTCTGGATACTTTGAAAAGAAATTAGGGAAAGACATAAAAGCAGCATCAGAGTAGTGTTGGTACTGCTCCAAATATTCTTTGTAATTGTCTTCAACTAAAAAATCTTCAGGCAGACTTCTATTTAATTGAGCTAAGTTTTGAGAAATTGAATCTTTTTGAGTAAAATTTAAGGAGTCAAAAATGGTCATTAAGTTTTGTCTTAATCTTTCTATTTCTTCTATGCCTTTATAATGATATTCTTCTGCTGATTCTTCTTGAGACACATGAGCATGTACCATCAGCATAGTATTATAATACATCATTGCCATAGCTTCATCACTACCAAGTTTCCAAACACCAGCTTCATCGGTCGATACTTTGAGTTCTTCTTTTAAATAAGTCAGTAGTTTTTTATAAGCAGGATATACGCTGTATTTTATAATATTTTGAGCCTCAATTTTTAATTCTTCCTTTGGGCTGACTACACCTTCGTTTTGATGGTTGGGATGTTCTAGAATATGCTTTGCATTTTCTACCTTACGAGCAAAATCTTTATAAAGAGGATTGTATTGTACATCTCTTGAAATAAAATCTTCTGTTTCTTTGATTACACGCTCTAAAATAAAACGAGGAGGGATTACATTGGCTTCTTTTCTTGATTCTAAAAGTCGTATAAGCTGTTCGAACTTATCTTCAAACTTAGAGAGCCTTTCTAAGTAATCTTCAGCATCACCAAGTGTCTCTATCTGATGTACTTCCATCATAAAACGAGGTAATTCTACTTGTATTCCATTAATGTGGTTTACAGGATATTCGTATTGACGGAAGGCATTTCTAAAAATTTCTAATTCTAAATACCAATCTAAAATTTCAGTAGAAAGAATTTCTTCTTTTGTTTGTTGAGAGCGTTTATACGTTCGGAGCATTTCGAAATTTCGGACAATACTTTCCTCATAGCGTTTGTCTCGTTGCTCGTCTGAGATATTGGTAAGTAAGCTATTGTAGTAGGTAATGCCATAGTTTTCTAAAAGATGCAGACGGCTCATAAGTTCTGGGTCATCTTGTCCATATTCTATAAACATTCGCTCATAAAATAACTTAATGCTAAAAGGCTTGAACCAAATTAGATTACAAACCCAAATTCCAAAAATGACAAGGGAAAAAGTAACTAATCGTAAGAGAACTTTTCTTACCTTTAGTTGTTCTAAATAAGATACAGATTTATGGGTAACATGTATCCATAATCTTCTCCACGCAAATTTAGTATGAACTACATTTCCTCTGCTCGCAATATTGAGCGTAGTATTTCTTTCAGAAATAGCATTATGAATATTTTCTTCGACCTCGACCATACACTATGGGATTTTGAACAAAACTCTAAACAAACTTTGCTTAGTTTGTATCAAAAGTATGAATTATCTGATAAAATTATTAGTAATGAAACAATAAGTTTTGATGATTTTTTATTTGCTTTCCGAACAACTATCAAATTTTTATGGAAGCAACACAACACAGGGTTAGTAGATAAAGCAAAAATAAGAGAACTTCGTTTTCTTCTGATTTTTAAAGAGTTACATAAACTTAGAAATAGAGAAAAAGATTTTGATGGCACTTCATATCAAAATTTGTTAGAAGATTTGGAAGAAGATTATCAATATTATTGTCCTCGTCAGCCTCATCTTTTACCTTTTGCTTTTGAAATGCTTACCTATCTTAAATCTAAAAATTATCAACTTCATATCCTTACAAATGGTTTTGAAGAAAGTCAAAAGCTGAAATTAGAACATTCTGGTATTTTACCTTTCTTTAAAAACATTATCACATCAGATTGTACAGGTTTTACAAAGCCCAATCCGATTATCTTCAACCATGCGCTTACTATTTCTAACGCTACACCCCAAAATTCTATTATGATTGGAGATAGTTTTGATGCTGATATTTTAGGCGCACGCTCTTTGGGAATGAAGACGATATTTTATAACCCTAAAAAACAAACTCCACAATACTCTGTGGCTAGTTATGATATTTCGTGTTGGAAAGAAATTATGAGTATTTTATAAGACTGAATTATAACTCAAACCCTAGAAGGGTTATATCATCACGTTGTTCTACTGTTCCTTGATGTATATCTAATGCTTTTTCTATCTTATCTTCTTGTTCATATATAGATAGAGAAAGGTTGTTTTCAATAAGTTCTATGAGTTGAGGAGTGCCAAACTTCTTACCTTTTGTATTAGACTGGTCTGCAAAACCGTCTGTAGTAAGATAAACTTGTGTACCCTTTTCTAAAATAAGCTCATGGTTCTGATAGGGTTTTCCTTCTATTCGTTTAGAGCCTATTGAACGCCTCGTTCCTGCTACGCTTTTTAGCTTCCTAGTATTAGGTAAGGCATACCAAAGTGGGCGTTTTGCACCAGCAAATCTTAATTTTGTCTGCGAATTATCTTGATTTTTTTCTAGTACACAAATAGCTGTATCCATTCCATCCCTGTTAGTTTGTTCACCTGTTTGAAGAGACTCCTTTAGTAATTTGTCTAAGTGTTCAAGAATTTGCGCAGGGTCAGTTATATTTTTCTCATTGATGATTTCGTGTAAAAATGTATTTCCAATAAGCGACATAAATGCTCCTGGGACGCCATGTCCTGTGCAATCTATCACAGCAATAATCATTTGCTTTGAAACTGTTCCAAACCAATAAAAATCTCCCGAAACAATATCTTTTGGACGATATAGTATAAAAAAATCTCCTATATTTTTTCTGACATCTTCTTTCGATGGCAAAATAGCAGCCTGTATAGAGTGAGCATAGCGAATAGAATCCGTAATATGTTGATTTTTTTCGTTGATGGTAGCATAGGATTGTGCATTCGAAACTGCAATCGCTGCATAGGAAGCTAAAGAACGTAAAATAGTAAGATGATTCTTTTGATAGGCTTCTTTAGAAAAACTCTGTACTGTCAGTACACCTATCGCTTTTTCTTGAATAACTAAAGGAAGGTAAATTAAAGACTGAGATTCACCTCCTACCTCAACTTCATGGTTTTGGTACTGAGGGAAATCTTTTTCAAAGTTATTGGTAAAGATTTCTTTTTGTTGTTTGAAGGACTGTACAGCAAGTTTGTCATTGTCTTCCAAAGAATCAGCATTGAAAGGTAATGTCTCTCCATTTTCTATAAAACCTCTAAAGTCTATTTGTTGGCGCATGGAGTTATAAACCCCAATACCGAAACCTTCTGCTGGCATGAGACTATTCACATTAGCGTAAAGCGTACTGATAAGTTCTGAAAGGTCTAATGTTGCTGTAATTTGTTGTCCTATATCGGCAAGCGTCTGAATATTTTTGTATGATTTCTCCAACTCTTCTTTTTGTTCCTCAATATTTTTCTTTTGCATCAAGACCTCTTCCTTTTGTTGCTCTAGTTCGCTGTTAGTTAAACGAAGCTCTGTAGTTCTTTCTCTAACTATTTCTTCTAGTTTCTGGTTTTTGTGTTTCAGCCTTCTTACATTATACTTTACTCCTGCATATGTCAAGACAGAAACCAGTAAAGCTCCAAAAATGATGTACAGAATATAAGCCAAAGGAGTTTTGTAGAATGGAGAGCTTATAATAAAGTCGTATTTAGCAATCTGACCTTTTGTATCGTACACATTTTTTGCCTCTACTTCGAATGAATATTTTCCTGCATTAAGGTTAGTATATTCTTTTTTTGTTTCGTTTGTCCATTCCGACCACTTTGTATCATATCCATTTAGTCTATATCTGAACAGTGTATTTTCTGTATCAGAAGAATTGTTTGCACTGTAAAAAAAAGTCAGTGAGTTTTGCTTATGAGTTAGCTTTGGTTGCTGATTGTTTGAAGTATAATTTTCATAGAACAACACTGAGTCTGCCAACATCACTCTTCTAATAAATACATTGAAGGTTGTGTTTTTATAATTTTTATTATTTAAATCTAAATAAAAAAGTCCCTCCGAAGTACCAATGGCAACGCTGCCAGTTGCCTCTATGTTACTACCTGTATTTATAAAGGTGTGTATGGAAACAGAGTTGTTTGTAAGTCTTTCAGTAGGTAATAATTCACTTGTATTTGTCTCAGTATTGAAGAGATAATAACTTGTTTTATCAATTCCTCCTACTCTAAGTATTAGGTGTTGTTTGTCGATGCTATACATTTCTACAAATGATTCATCTTTTCCAATTAACCTTGTGATATGAGGCTCTATTTCTAAACTACTATTTTTCCAAATATATACTAGAGAGTCAGTAGCCATATAAATTTGCTCATTATGTTTTTCTATATTTTTTACAGTAGCATTAAACTCTAGTTGCAGTTCTTCTAAAGTATCTTTCTGCTGATAGATTCGTATTTTATTATTCTCGTCAGTAGTGAAAAGTAAATCATTTATCATCTCTAAATTGAGCACAGTTTGATTTCTTACTGCTTTTTGAAATATCCTCTTGTTATTAGGTAAAAAATCTAAGCGATAAATACCTTTCTGATTAGAAAGACCCACATAGACTGTGTTTGAGTTTTGTGTAGATTGAACAATGTGATTAATAGAACTTTCTGTTTCTTCTAAGGTCTGAAGTGTCATGTTATTGATTTTCTCAATTCCTTCATTACTTGCAGCCAAACAAATAGTATCTTTATTTATTACTAACTTTTTCATGAACCATATCTGATGCCTATCTCCTTGCAAAAAGGAAAAATTATTCTCTATATCATCAAAATAAAAAATACTATTCGTAGAAGAGATGTAAAATCTGTCTTGAAAAGATATGGCATCAGTTACGATACCAGAAAGCCCTTGATGTTCTCCAATTTTTTTGAAAGGTGAGCCTGTTTCTAGCTTTGCGATTCCTTTTGAAAGTGCTACCCAAGTATTTTGTTGTTCATCCAATTCTACATCATATACTTTATCTGCCAGTCCTTCTTGTTGAGAAATTTGGAATAGCTTTTTACCCTTCACATCTAAGCAAATAATGCCAAAATGAAGAGTCGCAACGTAATAATTTCCGTTCTTATCTTGTGTGGCATTATAAATAGAGCCGACTTCTTTTTCTGTAAGTTCAGTTTTGAATGCTCTGAGCTGCTTGGTAGTAAGGTTGAGAATAAGAAGGGAAGATGCTGTTCTGTCACCTACCACAATTTCATTATCAGAATAAGAGCCATTAGCGTCTTGGTAAGGAAACAGAAAGCGGATACTACCATTTGCAATTGGTTCGTCATTACTTACAAGTTCCAGTTTATCGCCAACTACTTTTTCTAAGCCAAAACCTTTATCTAAAACAAACAGCGTATTATTTAAATAGTATGCAGAATAAAAGGCTTTGCCCTTAGTCCTCCACTGTGTTATTTTTCCATTTTTATATCTAAAAAGGTATTTATCGGTGACGAAAAATATGCCTTTAGGTGTTGCCTTTACTTTCCATACTTCACCAAAATTTCTGCTCTCTTCCTGTATCAAATCAACAAGAGATACAAACTCTAGTTTTCCAGTTTTATTGGGTACTAACTTTCCAATCTGATTGACCGCTCCTATAAATATACTGTCAGTGTCTCCAATATCTAATGTCCTTACAAATTCAACATTAGGAACTTCTATGGTACGCCACGTATTTCCATCAAACTGTACTATACCTTGTGTGTTGGCAAAGTATAGAATCCCTTTTTTATCTTTTCTGACAGATAAATTTACAACACCTGCTTGATAATCTTTGGGAGTGTAGAATTGAATAAAAGGCAAAGCACCATATTTACTTTCTATTTGACTGTATAGAGGAAAATAAATAGATTGAAAAAATAAGAATAGTACTCCAGTAAGAACACGAACTTTAGTGCAAAAGGGCTGTGCTTTTATCATAATTAAAAATAAAAGAACTACGGAAAAGGGAAAGTTTTTTAGACTACAGATAGCAGAAAGCCTACTATTATAACTTTGCTGTCAGCAACTTAGTCTAATTCCAACAAACTACAAAAAATCGTTAAGACTTCCAATTTCTTTTGGCATAATGCCTCGTTCGGTTCTGTGAAGTGTACAGCACTGATTGACTGGGTCGTGTTCGAAGAATAAAATATAATCGTTTTCTACAGCTTCGTTGAGTAAGACTTCTTTTTCAGAAAGGGTTTTTAAAGGGCGCATATCATAAGCCATAATATAAGGCAAGCGCACATGATGTACTGAGGGAATAAGGTCAGCACAGAAAACAATTGTTCTACCTTTGTATTTGAATTGAGGCAACATTTGTTTTTCTGTATGTCCATCTAAAAAACGTAACTCAAAAGGCAACGAGTCAGATTTTTGATTAGGCGAGATAAGTTTTAGTTGTCCACTTTCCTTGATAGGTAAAATATTTTCCTTTAAAAAGGAGGCTTTTTCTCTCGGATTAGGATTTACAGCCCAGTTCCAATGGTCTGTATTTGACCAATAGGTAGCATTTTCGAAAACAGGTACAAGTTTATCTTTTTGCCTTTTAATAGCTCCTCCACAGTGGTCAAAATGCAAATGTGTAAGAAAAACATCAGTAATATCAGATGTGGAAAAACCTTTGCTTTTTAAAGATTTTTCTAGTGAATCATCACCGTGTAGATAGAAATGACTTACAAATTTTTCGTCTTGTTTATCGCCTATCCCTGTATCTATCAAGATAAGTCTGTTTCCATCTTCTATCAGAAGGCAGCGCATTGCCCACGTACACATATTGTTTTGGTCGGCTGGGTTGAGTTTTTGCCAAAGTGCCTTAGGAACAACGCCAAACATTGCCCCACCATCTAATTTGAAAAGTCCTGTATCTATTGTATGTAAAGTCATTTTTTGAGATAGGTAAAAAAAATATGAAGTAAAAATTCCTATGATAGCAATAGACTAAAATAGGAATTTTATTTATGCACAAAAATATAGAAATGATTTATAAAATTACACCTCATTAACAGCACGCTCAATCAAGCGACTAGCTACGGTTTGTGTTCCTGTATGTTCGAAATAGTTTGTTGAAGCATCAAGGAAAGCCGAAACATAATCTAGTTTGTCATCTGCCAAAGAAATATATTCAGAAAGTTTTTCTAATATGCTTTCTCTTGTAATGTTGTTTTCTTCTTGGAAAGAAGAGAGCCAATCTTTAGTATGCCCAAAGGATTCTCTGATAAAACCTAGTTTTTCTGAAACTCCTCCACCAGGAATATAGTCTGCTACTTTTTGAAAAACACTACTTTCTTCGACTTGGTCAACACTTGCCTCTTGAATTTTATTGAGAGCCATTTCTGCAAAGTCAGGACCTAAAGGCAATACACCATCAAAAGCAACAATAGCAGCCATTCTTATTTTAGCTTCTCCAGAGTAATTGGCAAGTGAATCTACAAATTCACCAAAACTATCTCCTGGGATTCCGTTGATTTTAGTAAAGGCAAGAAGTTCTGCGGTAATCTTGATAGCTAAGTCAATACTCTGAACCGTATCAGCTTTTGGTGTGATGTCTTTCATAAAAGAGAGAAAACCAACACTATCAGCTAGTTTGTCTGCCATTGCAGCAGCTCCCAAAGCCATATCAGCATTATCTACAATCTTGAAAATACTGACAGCCGTTTGGTAGCCTGTTTCTTCATCTGCATAGAGTTCTTCTGCTTTTGCTTTTACTTCCTCCAAAAAATCGTCATCATCTTCTCCAGTAACCTCACGCATAAGCGTATCAAAGTCTGTTGGATTGTTCCACTCTCCTGGAACAACAAAATCTAAAGCCTTTAAGGCATATACCGTAATACCCGAATCAGGCAATTCATTTACAGCTTCTACAATAGAAGCAGGTTTGTCGTCAGAACCAAAAAACATATATATTGAAATTTAGATTTTAAAATTAAAAAATTACTCTAAACGAAGTTTTAAATTGTCGTTTATGGTTGAAAAAAATAACTTTTAGAAGAAAGTCTATTTTAAACTAGCAAGTCCAGAGAGATTGAATTTTTCAAACCACTTCTTACGCATATCTTCTGTAAAGCTATCATCTTTTGAGCGAATACTGACTTGATAACGGTCGCCTACCAAAATAGTGTGTCCCTTCGAACCTTTTGTAAGTGCAGGATAGCCAGCCACCTTCATAGTAGATTTCTCATACTTGGCTTTTGTATCCATATTCGAATTCAAATCACTAACAGCAAGTGTGGCTACTTCTTTTCCATCTTTTTTCAAACTTGCCTGTACGAAACCTTCTTTTTCTTGGTTATAAACTACTTTATAACCGTCTGCTTCTTTTGGGAAAAATTTATTGAGTGCGCCTCCCTCTACTTCTTCTACTTTAGGTTTGTCTTGTGTAGCTGTTGAGCTATTTGTTTTGGAAGTAGTTGTAGTTGTTTTGGTAGTTTCAGAGTTAGTTTTGTTCTTTTTTCCTCCACAGCTAAAGAGAAATACAGAACTTAGCAGAAGGACAAAAAATGAAAGACGAAATTTTTGCATGTGCATCATTGAGAGGTAAAGTTTAGTGAAAAATTAAAAACATAATAGACCAAAATAGATTAGAATACCTGCTTGTATACTCATCTATATAATTCTCTATTATTTTCTCAATGTACAAATTATCATTCAAAATCAGAATAATTTTTGTTAAAAATTGCTTAAAAATAGTCTGAATGAGTTCTTTTAAAGAATAATATACTTTTTTATTTGACATAAAAAAACCCTTCTTACTACTAGAGTAAAAAGGGCAAAAAGTAGTTAATTGTGAAAAATGGTAGATTAAAAAATGTTTTATTATGTCTAATTTTCAATTACTGTATTAGGCTTAAACTATTTTTCACTCAATATCTTTATCGTTGGTAGAGCTTATTTTATAACTTCTTTGATGATGTTCCAAACATAGTCATTATTTTTGAATTTAGACGAATTTTAATAAAAAAATATTGAAAAAGTACATAAAAAAATAATCATTAATTTAAAGTTACATGGCAATCAAAATTTTATTACAAAACGGAGATATTACAAAGATACCAGTAGATGCTATCGTCAATGCAGCTAATACTTCCCTTTTAGGAGGTGGTGGAGTAGATGGTGCAATTCATAAAGCTGGAGGAAAAGAAATCTTGGAAGAGTGCATCAAAATCCGTAACAAACAAGGAGGTTGCAAAACAGGGGAAGCTGTTTATACCACAGCAGGAAATTTGCCTGCTGGCTATGTTATTCATACAGTTGGCTCAGTTTGGCAAGATGGAGAACATGGTGAAAGAGAGCTTTTAGCAAATTGTTATAGCAATTGTCTCAAAATAGCAGAAGAACTAAAAATACAATCGATTTCTTTTCCAAATATCAGTACAGGAGTATATAAATTTCCTAAAGAAGAAGCTGCCGAAATTGCATTGAATACTGTAAAGAAATTTATAGAACAAAATAACAATTCCACTTTAGAAGAAATTATTTTTGTTTGTTTTGATGAAGAAAATTACAAAGTCTATAAAAGGCTAATGAATTTGTTATAAAATTTTTAGCAAAAAAAGAGGTTATCCTAAAACTAAGATAACCTCTTTCAATACTATTTTACTACCAAAACATATTCTCTAATTTTTCAGAATAAAATTATTATTACTGATTAAAGATGTTTTTTCTTTTATATTTTTACCATAGTCCATTACGACGTTCATATTGGTCATCTACCATTGATGCTGTCCCTCTACCTGCTACTTGATTCCAATGATTATTTGCCCCCATCATTTGCCTAATTCTAGCATTTGAAGTAGCTGCTGACATAGCTTGGTTTCCTGTGGTTACCCAAGGTGCAAATACATTAGAACGAGAAACTTCTAAAGGAGCAGCGACACCACGAGAGTGGAAATACTGACGAACAGGAACTGTATGTTTGCTAAAGTGATTATTTCCCAAAAAAGATGCTCCAAAGTGAGCAACTGCTGCTTGTCTTCCAACTCTTGAAGAAAGTCCTCCAGCACCTAATAAGCTAGTACGAAAATATTCAATAGCAATGCCTCTATTTGCTAATACTTCTGCTGAAAGACCTGCAAGTTCTGCCGTAGTAACTTGATTTTCTCCAATAGTTACTGTGTTGTCATGTAAAGGAGTCCAAAATGGATCCATTAAAGTAACACGAGAAGGCATACGAGGTGCTCCCATGCGCTCTAAGCGTAAGAGCCCAGCCATAGTAAGGTTTCCTCCTAAAGAATTACCTACCACACGAATTTCAGCACCAGAATAATTAGAATTGAATATCTCTAAATATTTTTGAGCAAATAAGACACGAACAGAAGCATTAGGAGCACCTGCTGTAGTAAGGCTACCATCAGATTTTCTCCACCTCATTCCATTATGTGCTGTATGGTCATATATTTTTGTTTCTACACCTGCTGGAGGAGCAGAGTTCAAAATACCTTCATCAGCAAACTGAATCCAATAAAAAATAGCTACATTCCAGCCTTGAGCTTTCCAAATATTATGGCTCTGTACATTCAAACCACCATCACTTAGCAAAAAGTTTTCTCTACTTCCTGAGGCTACACTACCTGGAGCATTTCCATGTACGTAGATAATTGTTGGCTTAGTAGGGTCAAAGAAAGGATTATAAACTCCTGATACATACTTCTGACAACCCACTGCATCTGCTGTAGGATTATTACCTGGCTGAGAATCAAAGAAATAAAAACCATAGTCTAGCTCATCATAATAATAAATCTGAACCGATTGCGTTTGTTGATCCCACTCTGTGGGTGCTCCAGAATTTTCAGCGACAAAGCGAGAATGTACCATTACATATCCTTGATTGTTGTAAGGAGCAACGGAAGCTTGTACCCAGCTTCCATTTACTTTTGCCCATCTATCACCTACCCAAATTTGGATAGTTCTATTAGGTTTGGTAGCAATAACACTAGAAAGTCCTCCACGATTAGGGTCGCTCTGAATCCATTGAATAGAATAACCTAAGCGTTCAAAAATGGTACGCATATATACCATTACATAGCCATTATTATTTACAGGGTTAGCTTTATAATTAGGCCAAACAAGTGGGTTTCCATTGACTAAAACTCTTACAGTGCTAGAAGCTGCTGTATGTATTTCTTCTTTGTGCTTATTATTATGTGTAGAAGAGCCTAAGTCTATTGATGGAGCAGCTTGTTCCAACTCTTGAACTTGCTCTAAAATATCTTCTTGACAAGAAGTAAATCCTACTGCAATAATTAATAAAAATGCAATGTAAGATAAATTTAATTTTATAAATTTCATAGTTTTTAATTTGCGTATTAAGGAAACGGTAAAAGTTAATAAGGTTTATAGTATGTTTGCATACAATCTGTGCTAATAAAAAAGCTAAATTGCATGTCTAGCTCTATTAATAGAAAATATGCTTTATTGTGTGAAATTTGAGTGATTTAATCAAATGGAAAATAGTTATCTTGGTTAATTGTTGAACAAATTAAGTTGCTTAACTTTGTATTTCCAAATTTTTAACAAAAAAACTATAAATAACTTGCAATGTGAGTTTTAATGTTTTTTGAAAGTATTTTAAAGTTTGTCTATTATTGATAAATTATTTTTGAATAAAGTGTACAATTTTAAATTTTCGATAAAAAATAGTCTGTTTTTTTATGAAAAAAATAATTTATATGCCTTGGGATATTTTTAAATTTTCTGATGTTTTTACTTAAAATTCTCTTTTTTAAATCGTTTAGAAGTTTAATTGATTTGTATTATTTGAATGTATTTTTACTTAAATATATTAGCTTTTTGGGGAAGGATTCTAAAAGCTTTCTCTAAATGTTGTGAGAGTTAAAATGAAGGTTTTTAAAAAAGTTGTTGGTATCACTACACTAAACTGCTGACGAGGTGTTGAATTTCCAAAATACTATTGTAAAAGTTGTATGAACCTTATTTGTATCTATGCACTAATAATTTCGTATTTTTGTAAAAAGAAAATCGAATAGAATAAAAATAAGACCACGCTATGAGTACTCCAACAATAAAAGTTTCCTTAAAAGAGATAGAAAGTAAGAAGATAGATATTCGAAAACTGACGTTGAATGAAATTTCAGAAGAACTAAAAAAACTAGGAGAGCCAAAATTTAGAGCTAAGCAGGTTTGGCAATGGCTATGGGAAAAATCGGCTACCTCATTTGATGAAATGACAAACCTTTCCCAAAAATTAAGAGAAATACTCAAGGAAAATTTTACTATAAATTCGCTTACTATCGCAGAGGAGCAAAAAAGTAGCGACCGAACTATAAAATCATCTTTTAGACTATACGATGGGAAAATTGTAGAAGGAGTTTTGATTCCGACCACAGATAGAATGACGGCTTGTATTTCTTCACAAGTAGGTTGTTCGCTTTCTTGTAAGTTCTGTGCGACAGGCTACATGGGTAAAAAACGAAACATCGAAGCTGCCGAAATCTATGACCAAGTGGTGGCTATTTCTCGTCAAGCAGAGGAAAACTATGGGCAACCTCTTTCGAATATTGTTTATATGGGAATGGGTGAGCCACTGATGAATTACAGAAATGTGTTGCAATCGATTGACCGATTAACTTCTCCAGATGGATTGAATATGTCTCCAAAAAGAATCACTGTTTCGACGGCTGGCATAGCTAAATTTATCAAAATGTTGGCAGATGATGGCGTAAAATTTAATCTTGCTCTTTCTCTCCATGCAGCCAATGACAAGAAACGCAACGAAATCATGGACATTAATGATAGTAATTCATTAGATGTTTTGGCAGAAGCCTTAAAGTATTTTTATGATAAGACAGGAAACAGAATTACTTATGAGTATATTTTATTTGATGATTTTAATGATTCCTTAAAAGATGCTGATGAACTTTATCGTTTTTGTAAGCACGTTCCTTGCAGAGTAAATATCATTGAATACAATCCAATACAGGAAGCAGAATACAAAAAACCAACTGAAGACCGAATAGAAAAATTTGCTGGGTATCTTATAAAAAGAGGAGTTCGTACAACTGTTAGGAGAAGCCGAGGAAAAGATATTGATGCAGCTTGTGGGCAACTTGCTAATAAGAAAGGGTAATTCTTTCTCATGAATAATCAATTCATATATTTTAAAAATAGATTGGATAGTCATAGCAAAAAGTCAATGGAAGATATTTCTGCAAAAATAGAGAAGGCAAAAACAGCTCAATCTAAATTACTGAGTTTGCCAAAAGAAGGGTTAAGCGAAATACCTAATGAAGTTTTCGAACTTACTCATCTTACAAATCTCAATCTGCGAGGAAATAAAATTGAATATATCTCTGCTGAATTTTCTAAACTACAAAATTTGAAAGTGTTGTATTTGGACGGAAACCAAATACAATATATTGACCCAAAATTTTTTGATTTACAAAATATTGAAGTTCTAAATCTTGATGGTAATCAAATCAATTTCTTGCCTAAAGAAATTGAAAACTTGAAGAAGCTAAAACGATTATACATTTCAGAAAATAGATTGAAAATATTACCAAAGTCAATCGGAAAACTCATAACACTAGAACATTTATTTGGTCATGGAAACTTGATTAGTGAATTGCCACAAGAAATAGGGTTATTGACTAGTTTGAAACACTTAAATTTTTTCAATAATGAAATTAAACATCTTGATATTGACCTTAGTAAACTGGAATCACTAGAATATCTTCAGTTAGGTTTCAACAAGATTAGTAAAATATCTCCTTCTATTGGCAATTTGAAAGACTTGGAACGTTTATCTTTTTTTGATAATCAACTTTCAGAGTTACCCAATGAAATTTCTAGACTTGAAAAACTAAAACTTCTGAATGTATCTTACAATAAGTTGAAAACACTTCGACTTGATTTAGATTCAATGAAGAATTTAGCAGAGCTACATATTTTTAAAAATGACATAGCTTCTTTTAGCTCATTAGATATTCCGATACTCTGCTCTAGACCTCCTTATTTTAGCTCTCGTTACAGACTTTTGATTGACCAAAATCAAGAAAAACAACTTGAAGAAGTTAGAGAATTAATTGAAACTCACAAAATTGGAGTAGTAGATTTGGAAACTAAAAAAATGCCTGAAAGACATTACAAGCAAATTCCCCATGAACTCTCAGATAAATATGGTTTGATTGACCCAAGAATGGAGAGATTTTATAAGAGAATTAGAGAGCAAAGAAAAAATTTATAAAAAGCAGAGTGTGCTTGTCCAGTTTGAGAAGACGCTGTTAGCTAAAAATCTGAAACGTTTTACCATCCCAAAAACAAAGACGGTTTTTTTGTTTTGATTTAGCATATTTCAATGCCATAAAAGCCTCTGCTAAAGAGTTTCCTGCTCCTGCTGAAAATGTAAAGGGCAACACAGATTTTCTGATATTAGCCATCGTAAGCTCAAAGTTTGCAGTTTCCTTTTTTCCAGTAATTCCGTCTGCGCCACAAGCTAATAGTTCAAAGCCTTGTTTTATCATTTCTTCTTTGAGCTTGGCAACTGCTTTTTGTAAATCATCATCTAACTGAATGAGTTTATCTTCATCATTATTAAGAAAAGCCTGTGCTAGTTGGTTGCCTATATCGTCGCCATCTACAGTTACATAAATCATAACTTCCAGTATCTTAGGATAAATTTTTTACTAAGAAGTTGTTTAAGACCTGAAAGTTGGCGAAGCCAATAGAAAAAAGTATTTTGAATAAGGTACAGAGTGAGTTTTACTCATCATTTCTCGTTCAAGCATTCTGCTTGGATACACTTTTGGGCTACGCCGATTTTCAGTTCGTCAGCATATACTGACAAAACGGTAAGCACAAGATGAGATCTTGCACTAGAAAATCATTCTTAAACAAGTTCAACTTTTAAAGTAAA